>JAFRLP010000418.1 GCA_017431185.1 Victivallales bacterium
AGGTAGATGGGAGGCAGAAGCGGGAACTGGCCTTTGCGCCAGGCGAGGAAGAAGCCAGCCAGCGAAATCATCTTGTCATAGAGGCCGGTGAAGGGATTGTGGTTGCCTGAATCCCCTTTGGCGTGGGTCGGACTGACCTGGTGGAAATGGCAGCCGTTGACCAGCATCCCCATCTCCGCATAGAAATCGCTGAGGTTCTCGGTGGAGTTGAAGGGGGCATTGTTGCGGGCATGGCCAATGTCAAGATGGAAGCCGATGCGGGAGTTGCCAGTGGCCTCGCGCAACGTCTCAATCCAGGAACGGCATTCGGCGATGGTGCAGCCGTAGTTGCGCAGGTCGTCCGTCTGGCGTCCAGGCGAAGTGTGGAGATTTTCGATGCCAATATCGACGGGGGAATCCAGCAGGGGCTTCATCCGCTCCAGGAAATTGTCCAGCAAGGCAGTTTGACAATGCGGAAAATCGGCGGCGGTGACGGCAGGGACGTGGAGAGTGACACGGGTACACCCCAGGCGTAAAGCGCGTTCTGCGGAGAGGCGCAACGCGCCGCCGTCGTCCCCCGCCGTCAGATTGGGCAGATGCAGCGAAAGTGTCCGCCCGCACTCCCTGCGCCAGTCGCCAAGTGCGTCAATCAAAGCATCCTTCGACAGTTTTTGCAGGGCGGGTTCCCGCAATTCGAGATGCGGGATGCGCAGTTGGATGGCCTCGGCGATGGTCTCCAGGGTCGTCCACATCGTGCAGACCCCGAATTGGCGGAAGAGCGCCTCACGCGCCTCCAGCGGCCAGGTGCGGATGTCGGCGCTGGTCATCTCCACGGGTGCGCGTGTCCAATCGCCATCCCCATTGTCCCACATCTCAAACATGGGCGGCCCGCCCGCAGACTTGTCGGGGTCAAGCCCGCGAAGTCGCTCAGTTCCATCGTTATGCTGATGCCCCGCGATGACGGCGGTGATGGCACGCCGTTCCATCGCCGCATCCAGCGCCAGTCTGGCCTCCTCAGGCCACTCGTAGGGCGGGACATGGGTAGCCAGGAGAAAACCTGCCCCGTCAGGCAACGCCGCCATCGCCTGCAAATCCCTCGCCGGCGGGTCGTAGTTCGCGGAATCCACCAGCAAAAGCGGAGCGCCAGATGGCGGAGCAACGTACCAAGGGGCGGCCAAATCTGGGCAAGTTCGGAACTCGGCGTTGCCAGGGGTGGAGCACCAGGGAAGGCCCGTGCCGTCCAGAAACGCTCTCATACGGCGGGACTGGTCTTCCGTCCCCAGCGCGGTCAAATCCCCGATGGCCAGAATCAGGTCAGGGCGACGGGTGCGCAGTTCAGCGGCCAGCCACGTCAGCACATCCAGTTTGACGGAAGTGCGGCAGGCGGTCAAGTGCAAATCAGCGAGTACGGCTATCTTCATCTCACAAAACAAAACGGTCAAGGTCGTTGGCCAGAACGGCAGGATAGGGGAGCCTGGCGGCAAGGCCAGCCCAGCGGGCGACGTTTTCCGCGCCGTGCCATTCGTCTCCCACATGGTAGAACACCAGCCGTCCAAACCTCTGCTGGTTTAGAGTCGGCAGGGCATTCTCCAAATTGTAATGGGTCAGTTCGCAGAAAGCCAGGTCAGCCGCCACTCCCTGCGGGAAATCGTGGAAGTCGCGGGACAAATCCCCCGTGAAGAGGACGCGCCGCCCGCCTGCGGTCAGCACCAGTGCATAACTGGGAAAAGCCAGCCTCTCATTGCTGAAGTGGTCGGTGGCGATGGCCTCCAGAGTGAAATCCTCCTGCAATGGCATCATCCCAGGGGCAATGCCGTGAAAACGGATATTGGGGGAGAGGGGACGGTGCGCCAAGGCGTAGAAGGCGCGGATGGCCGCCTCCGCCTCCGCCTCAGGCAACCAAACATCCAGTCGATAGTCCGGGGGCATCCGCTTCGACTGGTATTTCAGGATGTCAGGGAGCCCGCCGAAATGGTCCTCGTGCATGTGGGTGATGACCAGATGGCGAAGCCGCGCCAAATCCGTCCCGCAACGCCTGAGTTGAGCAAGCGCGGGGGTTCCGCAGTCAATGAGCAGCGAGCACTGCGGCAGTTCGACCAGAGTCGCGGTGTTGAAGCGCTCCAGAGTCGGGTCGCCATGGGAGGTGCCCAAGGTCGTGATGGCAATGCGATTATTCAAGGGTCACACTCTCCTTCCAGTCATCCAGTTTCACGGTTACTTCCCACTTGCCAGGTTCTCCCTTGATGGTGACGGCGGCGCCGACAGGCACGCTGCGGCCATTGGCGTCAAAGCGCATGACCACTGGTTGCCTGTCCAAATCCCAACGAGTCGAGAAGGAGACGCAGGAGACGATGCGCTCGCGTCCCTTCACCCATCCCCGATGCAGTTCCACGGGCGTGATGGGATAGCAATGGTTGATGAAATCGTATGAACCGCCGTTCGGCCCATCCTCGGGGAAACTGTTGCGCACGGAGGTGTGGATGTAAAGGCAGCCGTAGCGGAGGTAGGCGCGCACCCTGCTCATCAGCCGAGGTCCGTTGGTCTCCTCCGCGCGGTGCGGACCGTATGCCAACGGCGTGCCAAGTTGGTTCATCGCGCAACCTGATGAATCAGGCGGAATGCTGTCCAGATTCTGGCGGCCTATTCCACTGCCCGCAGCCTCGCAGAAGTTGAGGTAGGGGATGGTCTGCATCTCCCGCGTGGTCGGCGCACCGAAATTGGTCAGCGCCAGTTTTCCGCGCCGCAGGATGTCCCGCAGCCAATCGGCTCTGGCTGGTGCCGTCAGCGGCCCCAGATGCGCGTATTTTTTGTCGATGGTTCCGTCGGGATTGACCGTGATGGAGAAACCGTCCCAACGGTCCCGAAGAATACTGGAAGGGGAACTGTACCCGAACATGTCCTGGTAGATTCCGTCCAGTCCGACCTCTTCCAGCAGGAAGCGGAATTCATCCAGACGGACATTGTAGAAGTGGTTTCCACGCAGAGGATGAACCATAAGGCTAAGTGCCTTTCGGTGCTTTCCCTTAACCTCGCTGAAGGGATAAAGGGAGATGCTGCCTGTATGGGTGGTGGTGGCGGAGTCACGCCACGGCGACTCCATCACTCTTCGAAGCGTGGCGGGAGTGACCGCATCCCAACTGAAACCAGGCTCGGCAGGAGTGGCGAAATCCTCCTCCGCCAGGAAATAGGTGTAGGTCTCCAAGGAGGCCAGAAACAGTGCGTCTGGCACTGACTCCCGCACGGTTTTCATCACCTTCCGGACATGCGTCTTATACTCCTCGCGGGTGGAGAAAATGGAGCCGTCCCAGTAATTGAACCAGGGATTGATGGTGAATACACGGGCATTTCGGCGGGTGAAGTACGCCTTCATCGCATTGGGGTCGGCGGCCAGCGCATTATAGACCTCGCAACGCTGGGCTGCCGTGCGCATGGTGATGAACGGCCCAGGCAAGGTCACAGTCGGCACCTGCCAGTCACGGCGCAGGCGATTCAGGAAATCAAAATAGTCCCCCGACATCGGATAAAGCGTGAACTCAAATTGACGGCTC
>JAFRLP010000419.1 GCA_017431185.1 Victivallales bacterium
CGGCTCCCCACGGGGCAAAGGCTATGGCCTGCCGATGGCGGCGGGCGGTGGCGCGCGCCTGCCCCTCTCCCCCGGCACGGGCGGCCCAGGGGCGTCCGGTTTTCGGGAGGCGCTTTTGCAAGGCCGCCTTTTCGAGAATCCCAACCAGGACGCACGGCTTCTCTGCGGGCACATCTGCCTGGTGGAGAATACGCCCGACGTTTCCCTGAACCTTCGGGCCGCCGACATCCAGCCATCGCATTGCGCCCTATGCACCACGGACAATGGCAGTTATTCCCTGACCAGGGCGGCCTGGGGACTGCTCCAAAGCAAATACGACGGCCTGCTTCACGCCAACCTCATCCCCGACTACCCTGCCACCCGGCGGGCGATGCTCTCCCATTTCCGCATCTGGCTGCGCTGGCGTGACTATTCCCAGGAACTCGGCCTGGACTGCCAGACGGACTTCCAGGCATCATACGACAATTCGCTGGCGTGGCGGTTCGACGTCTCCTTCTCCCCCTGTCATCCGGCCTTCCTGCTCACAGTCCGCTGGGATTTGGCGAAAGATTGTCCTGCGGGACGGCTCTCCATCCAGTGCGCCTATCCGCCTGAGGACGACATGGACAAGGTGCAGGTGGTGGTACGTCCATACGTGGATGTGCGCAATCATCACGGGGTCACCAAGGCATACGCGGGCGCCGAGCAGGAGTATCCGCAGGCCGTCGCCGCGGAGAAGAATGGCTTTGCCTTCACGCCCTGGGGACAGGCCGCGCTGGTGATGCGCTCCCCCCGCATGTCCTTTGTCAAATGCCCTGAATGGCATTACGGTCTGCCGCTTCCCGTTGAGCAGGAACGCGGTCTGGAGGACAGCATGGATGTGTTCAGCCCAGGCTGCTTCATGGCGACCTGCACCGCAGGTGACACCGTTCACCTGGAGACGGCTGCGGCCCCCGAAGCACGGCTGGCGCGCTTCCCAACCTTCGAGGAACGGAAGGAACTGGCTCTGGCGCGCAAGCCGCTGCCCCTGCTTGAATGCCTGAAGTCAGCCCTGACCCATTTCATTGTGCGTCGCAATGAGCACAGCACCATCATGGCTGGATATCCATGGTTCCTGGATTGGGGACGCGACACGCTGATCTGCCTGCGCGGCCTCACGGCTGCGGGAATGCACGCCGAGGTCAGGGACACCATTGTGCAATTCGCAAAATTCGAGCAGAATGGCACCCTTCCCAACATGCTGCGCGGCGATGACGCCTCCGACCGCGACACCTCCGACGCCCCGCTCTGGCTTTTCGCCTCCGTGAAGGCACAACTCGAACATGGCGACGGAAACCCTCGGCAGTTCCTGAACGCTGACTGCGGGGGACGCACCCTTGCCCAGGTCCTCCTGGATTTGGGAACCGCCATCTGGGATGGCAAAACCACCAACGGCGTGCGCTGTGACCAGGAGAGCGGTCTTGTCTTCAGCCCGCCTCACTTCACCTGGATGGACACCAATTACCCCGCAGGAACGCCACGCGAAGGCTATCCCGTGGAAATCCAGGCGCTGTGGGTCATGGCCTTGCGGATGCTGGCCAAACTGGGGAGGAAATCGCTCTGGCAGCCACGGGCGGAAAAGGCCGCAGACAGCCTGAGGCGCCTGTTCGTGCGTCCTGACGGTCGGGGCTTGAGCGACTGCCTGCATTGCCGAGGCTTTGCGCCCGCAGCCAGCGCGACTCCCGATGACGCAGTGCGCCCCAACCAACTGTTCGCCATTACCTTGCAGGCCATTGCGGATGAGGAGATTGCCAAGGGCATCCTGCGGGCCTGCGAACCTCTGCTGATCCCTGGTGCCATTCGCAGTCTGGACGATGCGGACGTCACCTTCTCCCTGCCAATCTACGACCAGGGCCGTTTGCTCAACGACCCGGGCCATCCGTATTGGCCCAAATATTCGGGGCTGGAGGATGTCACCCGCAAGCCGGCCTACCACAATGGAACCGCCTGGGCCTGGCAGGCCCCCGCCTTCTTCGAGGCGTTCTGGATGGTTTACGGCAAGGAGGCCCTCCCGCGAATCACCCCTTGGCTGTATAGTGTGCAGAAAACCCTGATGGACGGCTGCCTGGGCTTCCTCCCTGAAATCAGTGACGGCAGTTACCCCCACACACAAAAGGGCTGCCCCGCACAGGCATGGAGCCTCACCGAGTATTACCGCGTCCTGAAATTGCTTGAGACCAGTTTGACAACTCCATAAATCAACCATCCATGAAAGGGCGACCATGAAGACCACCTGCCACGGAAACGCCAGGTTTGACAACTCCATAAATCAACCATCCATGAAAGCCGAATACACGCAGGGCAGCATAGTGGCGACGATGCTCAAGACATCCTTCGCCATGCTGGCCAGCACGCTGGCGGTGTCCGGGTATAACATTGCCGACACCTATTTCGTCGGACAACTCTCGGGGGCCGGCCCGCTGGCCGCCATGGGCTTCACGTTTCCCGTGGTGATGCTGGTCGGCTGCATCTTCATGGGGCTGGGCACCGGGTGCATGGCCACCATCGGACAGGCTGTCGGACGGGACGACCAGGGCCAGGTCAGGCAGCTCATCGCCTCCGGGATGCTCCTAGTCACCATCCTGGCCATTCTGCTGGGACTGGGCGGAATCCTCCTCGGTGAGAACATCTACCGCATGATGGGGGCGCAGGGCGCCACTCTGAAACTGGTCAAGAAATACATGGACATCTGGTTCCTGGGCTGCGTCACCATGGGACTCAGCAACGAGGGCAACAAAATCCTCATCGCCTGCGGAAAGCCCAAACTCTCCAGCGCCGTGACCATGCTGGGAATGCTGGTCAATGTCATCCTAGACCCCTTGCTGATTTTCGGAGGTGAACGCTGCCACGCCGCGCTTCTGCGACGCTTGCCGGAGTGCCTGGGGGCGTCATTGCGCCCCCTGTCCGGCGTCTTTTCCCTCTTTGCCGAGCACGGCATCAGCGGGGCCGCCGTGGCGACGGTCGTCTCGCAGGCCGTCGCGGCCGTGGTCATCCTGTGCCTTCTGTGGCGCATCAGACTGCTTCAATGTGTACGCCTCCCCTGGCAGCGCATTCTCGGCACCTGGCGAATCATCGTGACCTACGCCATTCCAGCCACCCTGGGAATGCTCCTCAACCCCATCAGCAACGGCGTCACCACCTGGGTCACCGCGCATTTCGGGGACACGCTCGTGGCGGCGACGGCAGCCGCCAGCCGCCTGGAGGTGCTGGCGTGGGTCTATCCGATGTCCTTCGGCATCAGCATCATGCCCATTGCCTCCCAGAACTACGGTGCCAGACTTTACTCGCGAGTGCGCAGGGGCTTCAATTTCGCCGTCGCCGTGGCCACCAGTTACCTTTGCGTGGTGTCGGTCATCATCATGGTCTTCGCGCCGAGACTGGTCACCCACTTCACGGATGTCCAGGCCGTCCGCGACCTGATGGTCACTTACCTGCGCATTGTGCCGTGGGGCTTCGCGATGCTGGAACTGACCCGCTACTGCGGGAATGTCCTGACGGGGTGCGGGCATCCCAACCAGGACGCGGCGCTCAAGGTCCTGCGCACAGCAGGCCTGCTCATTCCGTTCTCGTTGCTGACACTCGCGCTGGACTGGCAGCCAGGCGTGTTCTACTCCCGCCTGGCCACCGACATCATCGCGGGGGCGGTCTGCCTCGTGGTCACCTACAGGATGCTGCGGAAATTGCCTGAAGACGGTCTGCCCCCAGACAACCACCGCGTCGAACAGGCGGGCGGGCATTGACAATGGACTTCCTTTCATTCAACCACAGCCAGTCACTGCTTTGGCTGGCGCTTCCGCTGATTGGAGGACTGGCGACGCTGCTGAAGCGTCCCGCAGAGGCGACGTTGCCCTCCTTGCGTCTGCTTTCGGCGGGCCGTCCTGTCCGTCGTCATCGCGAATGGCTGACAGTGGCGGCAATGGTTTGCCTGGCTCTGTCGCTGGCGGAACCCAGCCTGAACCTTCTTCACGGCCACGCGCCATTGTCCATCGCCATCACCATGGACCTCTCGGGGTCGATGGAGGCGCGCGACAGTCTTGGCGAAACGACGCCCAATCCGCCGGATGGCCTGCTTGCGCCCCGCCTGGAACGCGCCAGGGACATCGCCAGGCGTATGCTTCAAGAGCACCGGACGGACTACGCGCTGATTGCCTTCGCCCGCCGCGCCTACCTGGCCTCACCGCTGACCCGTGACGAGGGGCTTCTGCAAGAGCGCCTGGCCGACCTGGAGTGCCTGGCCTTTGAGGACGGCACGGCCATCGGCGAGGCCATTCTCTGCGCATTGCGCTCACTCAAAAACGCTCCGGCCAGCGCCATTCTGCTGCTTTCGGATGGCGTTGACCACGCCGACAGCCAGAGTCTCCGCTCCGCCCTGAATGTGGCGCAACAGCAGGGGATTTCAGTTCTGGTCTGTCCCATCGGCAATACCCGCCCCTGGCATCAAATCATTGACGAGAACGGTCGTTCCACCTGGAAACAGATGGGCGAACCAGCCGATGTCGCCACCTTGCAGAACATCGCCACCGCCACGGGGGGTACGCTCTGCCGCTCCGCCGATGAACTCCTGGCGCAGTTGCGCACACTGGCTGCCACCACTCCCCCCGCCAGGCAGACCATTTCCCTGGTTTCCTGGCTGTACCTTCTGGCTCTCCTCCTGCTTTTGTCCAGCGCCCTCCCCTTCCCCATCGGAAGATTTTCCCGCCACGACTGACACTGACCGCGCTCCGCGCGGCCAATACGGCTTCCGGGCGGTTCCGCGGCGGTGGGATTACAGATTTTTCCGCCCCCCCGTCAAAATGCGACATCCCCATTGGCGATTTACAGGAAAAGGATTAAGTTAGGGGACGTGGCAACTGCGCCAGAAGAAAAGACACCCCAACCCTTCACCGTTTCCATGAGCGACTACACCATCTACGAAAGTCCGTTTTCCGCCCGCTACGCCAGCCGCGAAATGCAGAATCTATTCTCCGCCGAAAAGAAATTCCGCACGTGGCGTCGGCTGTGGATTGCCCTGGCCGAATCCGAGAAGGAACTTGGGCTGCCCGTCTCGCAAGAGCAGATTGATGAACTGAAGGCACATCAGGATGACGTGAACTACGCCGTTGCCGAAGCGCGTGAGAAGGTGGTGCGGCACGATGTCATGTCCCACGTTTTCGCCTACGGCGAACAGTGTCCCCTGGCCAAGCCCATCATCCACCTGGGCGCCACCAGCTGCTATGTCGGCGACAACACGGACCTCATCCTGATGAAAGAGGCAATGACGCTCCTGCGCGGCAAAATCCTCGCCATCATCGCCAGCCTGGCCAAATTCGCAGACCAGCACAAGGCGCTGCCCACCCTGGCCTACACCCACTACCAGCCCGCACAGCCCACCACGGTCGGCAAACGCGCCTGCCTTTGGCTGAACGACCTCTTGCTTGACCTGGAGGACATCGACCATTTCCTCGCCACCATCCGACTGCTGGGCTCAAAAGGAACCACAGGAACCCAGGCCAGTTTCCTGGAACTGTTTGACGGCGACCACGCCAAATGCCGTGAACTGGACGCCCTGGTCGCCGCCAAATTGGGGTTTGCGGGCTGCTATCCCGTCTCGGGGCAGACCTATTCGCGCAAAGTGGACAGCAGAGCGGTCAATGTGCTGGCGGGCATTGCGCAGAGCGCCGCCAAATTCTCCAATGACATACGACTGCTTCAGCATCAGAAGGAGATTGAGGAGCCCTTTGAGAAATCGCAGATCGGCTCCTCCGCGATGGCCTACAAGCGCAATCCCATGCGCTCCGAACGCATGGCCAGCCTGGCGCGCTTTGTCATGGCGGATGCCCTGAACCCGATGTTCACCACGGCAGGACAGTGGTTTGAACGCACGCTGGACGATTCCGCCAACAAACGGCTCTCCGTCGCCGAGGGCTTCCTGGCGGTTGACTCCATTCTGGACATCTACGCCAATGTCGCCTCAGGTCTGGTGGTCTATCCCAAGGTCATTGAAAAGCACCTGCGGGAGGAGTTGCCGTTCATGGCCACCGAAAACATCATGATGGACGCCGTGAAGGCGGGCGGCGACCGCCAGGAATTGCACGAGCGCATTCGCGTCCACTCGCAGGCGGCGGCCTACCGTGTCAAGGCGGAAGGCGGAGATAACGATTTGCTGGCCAGACTCAAGGCGGACCCAGCGTTTGCGGCGGTCGCGGACACTCTGGACGACAGCCTTGACCCGCTCCGCTATGTCGGTCGTGCGCCACAGCAAGTGGAGGAGTTCCTCAAAGAGGTGGTCGCCCCCCTCATTGCGGGAGTCGCCGTCAACGCCCCGTCCCTGCGGGTATAATCTCCGAAATGTTCAAACTCTGCTTTTTCGTGCCGAAGACCCATGCGGAAAGCGTGAAGGCGGCCTTGTTCCAGGCTGGGGCAGGACATATCGGCAATTACGACTGTTGCTGCTGGCAAACCGAGGGCCAGGGGCAGTTCCGTCCCCTGCAAGGCAGTCATCCAGCCATTGGAGAGGACAATCAGCTGACCTTCGTTCCCGAGTGGAAAGTCGAAATGGTCTGCGCTGATGACGTTCTCAAACAGGCGATTGCGGCTCTCCGCCAGGCCCATCCTTACGAAACACCAGCCTTTGAATACTGGAAAATACAGGACGAAATGGCTTGACCAATGCCCGACACCCCCAAAATCCTGCTGGACGCCACAGTGGCGCAACCGCCTTTTTCGGGGGTGCAGTATGCGGTGATTGCCCAAGCCCAGGCCATCAGACGCTTTCTGCCAAAAGCGCAGGCCATTGGTTTCTGGGAGGGCGCGGAGCAACGTCCGCCAAACTGGGCAGCACGGACAACCGCCGCCAGAATCCTCTGGCAGCAATTCGCCCTGCCCCGCCTGCTTCGCAACTCGGGGGCGGACGTGCTTCACGCGCTGGCCTACACCTGCCCCTGGCGGTGCCCCGTGCCAGTCGTTCTCAATGTCCACGACGTCATAGCGCTGGAGCATCCCGAACTGTGTTCGCGTCGCAATGCCTGGCATATACGCACACTGATGCCGCGCGCCATCCGCCAGGCCCGTGCAGTCATCGTCTCCTCCCACGACACGGCTGACCGGGTGCGTCGCCTGTTCGGGGACAAATTTCGCCTGGAAATCGTGCCTCTTGGCGTGGATGCGGAACGCTTTGCAACCCCGTCGCCACGCCCGACCTTCCTGCCTTTTGACGGGCCATACCTATTGTTCGTCGGCAATCTGGAACCCAAAAAAGACCTTCCCACGCTGCTTCGCGCATATAGCCAGTTCGCCAGCCAAACGGCCATTCCGCTGGTGGTGGCAGGCCGCCCCGCCTGGAAATGCGCATCCATCCTGCGTGACCTGCAAAACTGGCATGGCCCTGGAAAAATCATCCTGCCTGGACGTGTCGCAGACCAGGATTTGCCAGGGCTTTATCAGCATGCGGCGACGGTGGTCATGCCCTCCATCCAGGAGGGCTTTGGTCTCCCAGTGCTGGAGGCCATGGCGGCGGGCGCGCCAGTCGTCCACAGCGATTGCCCTGCCTTGATGGAGACGGCTGGCGGCGCCGGCCTCACCTTCCCCCGTGGCGACTACAGGGCTTGTGCCAACGCCATCCGGCGCGCCATTGCCGATCCTTCCGCTTTGCGTGAAGCGGGGATTGCCCGGTCACGCGCACTCTCATGGACTGACTGGGGGAAGGCTGCCGCTCGTGTGATTCTTTCCGTTCTCTGAAGAAGCAAGCAGCCGCGCAAACCCCTTGAGGAAATGCGCCTCCGAGAAATGCTGGGCAGCCATTTGGCGGCCAATCATCCCCATTTCCCTGCGCAGTTTCGGATTGTCCAACAGATTATCCACCTTTTGCGCAGCCTGCTCCACGTCTCCTTCGGGGACCAGAAAGCCGTTCTCACCGTCCACGACCGACTCCTCAATCCCGCCTAGACGGAAACCGACGACGGGCAGACCGCTGGCCGCCGCCTCCGCCGGCACCAGCCCCAAAGGCTCCTGCCAACGGCCAGGCGAAATCAACAGGTCGGCATTCCGGTACTCCTTTTCCGGCTCCAGCACCCAGCCAGTGAATGTCACACGGTCGCCAAGTCCCAGACGGGAGGCCTGACGCTCCAGGCTCGCGCGTTCCTTGCCGTCGCCGACAATCCGCGCCTGGAAAGGCCGCTTCAGACGTGCCAGAATCTTCAGGAACAGGTCGCATCCCTTGCCGCGCCACATCGACCCGGCAAACAGAACCACGGGGAATTTGGGCGGCGAAGCGACGGGACGCGCCGGGCCAGTCGGCACATACGGCAAAATCACGTGCAGATGCTCAGGGCGGAACCCGTTCAGCAGCAAGTTGTCGCGCATATAGGATGACAACACCACCACTTTGGGGAAACGTTGCAGAAGCCGCAGCCGGTCAGTGAACACCGTAAAGCGGTTTTCCAGAGTCCTGCCTAGCCCGCCCGGCCATACGTGCGGCGACTGAACCATGCCACAAAGTCCACACCAGAGACGATGATAGCCGCGACGGCAGTTCCTGTCACTGAAAGGGAACGTCTTGCATGCCCTCGGGCAATAGTAGTCGTGGTCATGCACCCACAGTGTGGCGCAATCCTGGTAGATGGTCAGAAAGCGCTGAATGAAATCCAGCGCCATCACCTTGTTTAGGCACGCCAAGTCAAACTCCTCCAGCGGAAGCAGTCCAGGCTCGCAAAGGTGGTCAAATGCCTTGTTGAAGTCCGCCTCGGCGCGCGAGTGGTCAAGAAAGCATCCCCATATCTCCGCCCCATTGCGGCGCAGCATCTCCGCAGTCTGGTAGATGTGCCTCTCCACTCCGCCGACAAAACCAGCACACTGGGAGGCGATTAGGATTTTCTTGCCCTGGAACACGCATTTACTCCGAAATTTCATTTCCTGATAATTTGCCCTCCTTTTGTCAATACGCAAATCACGGTATGCCATTTTTTTGGCTTTCCATGCAGATAATTCACCCTTCCCAGTTGAAAAACGTTGTCTTGTGGATATACTAAAGCCTTGAATTCAGCGTACAATTTCCTTTGCAACTATTCAGTTTCCTCACCTGTTTTGCCGTGCGCAGCATCAGATTTGCCACTAGAGCATGACGTGTCAAGCGTGAGACCCCAACCTGCCCGCGAGGCCTTCAGACCTCGCGGATTGAATTGGCCTGGGGTTCTGAATAGGTACTTTCATTTTACCAATGGCCTACACCACCAAAATAGACCTGCTTCGCGGCGTGCATAACGGGGACGAAGGCTCCTGGCGGCAGTTCTGGGACTTCTACACTCCCTTCATCATGTTCTGCGGCAACATGTACAATCTCACGCATGAGGAACTCCAGGACTTGCGACAGGAGGTCATGATTGCGGTGATGAAGTCCGACCTGACCGGCAAATACAACCCCTCCGTCGGCAGATTCCGCACCTACTTCCAGCGCATCATCCGAAACCAGGCGACCAACATTCTCCGTCGCCGGCTGTCGGCGCAAAAGGGCACGGCGCGCCTGAAAGGAGACATATCGGTTTCAGACGCCCGCCAGGCCGAAATCCAGGAAGAGTACGACAAGCTCATCATTCAGGCGGCCCTGGATGAACTGCGCGAGGAACTGGACCTGCCCCAGTTCATGGCCTTCGAGATGTACGTCATCCAAGGACGCGCCCCAGCCGACGTGGCCTGCGCGCTCAATCTCTCCGTCAACCAGGTCTATCTCGCCAAGTCACGCATCCTGCCCCGGTTCAAGGCCATCTTCGCCAGGCTGAACGGCGAGTCAGACTGACCCGCCCATGCCACGCCCAGGCGACAATTTCGCAGGTTGCCGCATCCTCGCGCGATGCGGGACTGGGGCTTTCGGCGCCGTCTATCTTGTCCAGGACGCCATCGGCCATCGACTCGCGCTCAAGATATTCCACGAGGGCATGGAGTCCCCCAAACTTCAGGAGGCCCTTCAACGCTACACCTCACTGCCTGCGGAGGCCACCACGCATCTGGTGCAAATCCGCCATTTCGGAATGGAGGACGGCAGGCTCTACTACCTGATGGAGGCAGCCGACAACGCATCGCGTGATTGCTCCTCCTATTGCCCCGACACCCTTGAGGCGCGCCTGAAGCAGCAGGGGCGACTCTCCCTGCAAGAGGCTCTTGCCTACTTCCACCAAGTCCTTGACAGCCTGGAATACCTCCATGAGAGGCATTTCGTCCATCGAGACGTCAAGCCCGCCAATCTGCTGTTCATCCAAGGCAAACTGAAATTAGGCGATACTGACCTGCTGGGCGACTACACCCGCACCCTCTCCGCCACTGGCAGCCTCGGCTACACCCCGCCAGACTTCTTCTTCAGCCAGCAGCCCAAATCCCCGTCAGGCGATCTCTATGCCCTGGGAAAAGTCCTGTACTGCTGCGTGACGGGCGAACAACCAGAGAGTTTCCCGCACTATCCCCAGGA
The DNA here is from genome assembly GCA_017431185.1 of Victivallales bacterium. The sequence continues at coordinate 10,454 of JAFRLP010000419.1, forward strand.
CCTGCCCATCGACACCCTGTGCCATGTCGCCGTGCCATTGTCCCGCATTTGCGCCCC
>JAFRLP010000004.1 GCA_017431185.1 Victivallales bacterium
GCATTTGGAAAAGAACGTGTCGGATTTCTGCCACGATGTAAAGACCGCTTCAAAACCGTGGACTCATCTGAAGTTCACGGCTGGGAGTGGCGATAATTTCAACTTTGTTGTGGTGGGAGACCGCACGGGACGTCCCACTTACGGTCTGTTGGAGAAGGCCATCGACAAAATCAACCTGTTGGGGCCTGACTTTGTCATCAGCGTAGGCGATTTCATCGAAAGTTTCTGTGTGGAGGATCAGTCAAAGGCATTCATACAGCGGGAGTGGAACAACTTCGAGAAAATCCTCAAACGGTGCGCCCCCCCGTTTTTCCGAGTTCCAGGAAACCACGACATCGCCTCGCCTGACCACAATTGGCCTGGCGTGCATGAGATGATGGAAGGGTTATGGAGAGAACAGTTCGGCTCACCCTACTATGCATTCATACGCAAAGGCATTCTTTTCCTTTGCCTGCACACCATGGAGTGCGAGAACAACGGCATCAGCGATCAGCAGGTCAAGTGGGTCCTCAAAACCCTAAAAGAACACTCTGATGTGAAATGGACTCTGCTGTTCATGCACTGCCCAAATGTCTGGCACACCGACAACTTCCACACAATCGAGGCGGCTCTCTATTATCGCAACTATTCGGTGTTCGCAGGGGATCTGCACTATTACTGCCGATTCCGCAGAAATGGACGTGACTACTACATGGTGGGCATGACTGGCGGAAGCACCCCACAGCCTGCGGTGCCCTTGCGAGGACCGATGTTCGGGGAATTCCAACACCTGACCTGGGTCTCTGTACGTGATGGGCTTCCGCATGTCTCGCTGATACCGTTCGAATACATCTACGAACCGAATCTGGTAACCGTCCCAAAACTGACCTTCCTGACCGCCAAATATTTCCGCGCAGACCAGCCATTGTCAAAAAAGGAACTGGCCAAACTGCGAAAGCAGGGACTGCAGGTCGCCAATTCCGAATTCTTCGAGGAAATCACTGACAACAGATTCCTTGAAGTCAGAGGCGGTTAAAATTGGGAAATAGCGAACTGAGCCATAGCCGCCCTGGCTCAGATGCCCACCTCGAAGCGGAGGTAGGCGCGGTCAGGTTCCAGGTCGTTCAGGAACTGGATGATGCGCGTTTGGGAGGTGAATTGGGCCTCAGGCGACAGTTCGGCCTGGCAGAAGATATAGAACGGGTCGTTCTTGTGCGTGGAGCGGATGGCGAGGCTGTGGCGTCCCCTCCCCAGAATGCGGTTCAGGCAGAGGGGCGGGGTTGACACTCCCGCGAACAGGTTCTGCCTCGGGTCCAATTCGGGAACAAGGCCCGTGCGGTCAAGCCATCCCAGCCGCCGAAGCGTGCCGTCAGGCAGGCGTTCCAGCAACTCATGCGCATTGTCGTACAGGTCGTTGGTCATGGAATCCTCGTATGGAGTCGGCGACAGCGGCGGAATGGAGATGCGCAACCAGGTCTCATGCCATGGCTCTTCGACCAGACGCGTCCGCCGCTGCGTCTCCACCTCGCGCAGATACTCCTTCCCGCATTCGGAGAGCGCAGGCTCGTCGTGGTTGTATCTCTCCATCAGACGCACGAGTCCGTCCTGCCTGCACGAGAAAAGAATCCCCGCCACGCCATACGCATTCAACTCGACGCTTGCAGTGTTCTGCGGAAGGAGGCTTGCCTTGCCGTCCTGAAGCAGCGCCCAGTGGAGATTCCGCAGGTCAAGGCCAAGTCCGCCCCAGTCCACACTGCACTCCACAGCGCGTCTCTCGTTGGCGAAATTGGAGAGGATGAGCATTCCCCAGCCATTCACGCTGGAACGCATGAGATAGTGCCCCGCATTGACGTCCTTCGGGAAGACTCCCGCGCTGTTGAAGTCATTGGTGACAAGAATGTCGCGCTCCTCCCTGAACAGGCTCCATAGGTGCCAGAGCGGAACGAAGGCCGTGTCATTGACGCCTGGCACGGAGGGATGCACCAGGGAACTGGTGAGGAACTGCCTGCCCAGCGCACTGTGCGGATACTGCCCTGTGGCGGCAAGATGCGGCACTATCGCGGGCGAGGCGTATTCGGGGAAGGCTGCGCTCCAAAGTGTGCCCGTGATGACGGTCGCCATCGAGAAATAGGCGTGCTCCCGTCTGCCTCGGAGCAGCATGCCGCGTTCGCCTTCGCCTGACACATACCCCGTCATGAAGGGCATGCTCATGCCCGAAAAGGAGGGGCCCGTATGGGAGAAGAGCAGACCGTCCGGCCCGACCACCTCCCGCAGTGTCCGCATGTGGTGGTAGTGCTCCCTGAAGAGAATGCGTCCCCCGCAATAGGACTCGTTTGGTTTGGTACCGCGGTTGAAGGGGCCGCCGTAGTCCATGTAAAGCCCGTCGAAGTTGGGTGTGAGCAGACGCGGGAACCAGGAGGCCTGGCGCATGCAGACGGACTCCTCGTTGCCGCGTATATAGACGGCCAGGCGGATGCCTTTCGTGTGCAGGGCGTCCCGCAGACGCCTGAAAGCCTCCGCATCGAAGGGGATGCCGTCATTTTGGGAGTCGGTGCGCCAGTTTTCGTGCATGACGAGAATGTCGCAGCCCGTGTCCGCGATGGCGGCGATGATATCGTCCGTCGGATAGCGCAGATAGTTGTCGAAATAGTGGTACATCCGCATAGGGGGAAGGTGACGGCAGGCCTGCGCAGGACGGACCACCCAGCCCCACTGGTTCCGCAGTTGGTTGATGTTGGGCTTCGGGAATGGGCCGTTCTGGAAAGTCCAGGTGAACTCAGGCGAGTGCCCCTGCCAATGGATGGCGGTCTGCGCGTCCTGGACTTTTCCCGACAGGGTGGAGTGGCCTTCCACGAAAACTTCCGCATAGAGCGCAGGCGCAAAGTCACGGGTGGCGCTGAAGCCCATCGCGGGCACGATTGCGCCGGGGAACACCTCGTCCTGCCCGGCGTCCATGAAACGGCGCACAGGGGCGGTGATGAGAGTGCCGTCCACCGTCAAAGGGCGAGGCCTGCAACTCCAGCGCACATCGTCAAAGTCGCCAAGATTCAGGGAGGATTTCAGTTCCATCCGCACGATTCCGACAGGATTCTCCTCACGCACAAAGAAGAAGGCGTTGGTGAATGCCGTTCCGTCAGGCAGGAATTCGTGCCTGAGCGTCAGATAGTGGTTGGGGAATGGCGTTCCTTGCGCATCCTGGAAATGGACATTGAGGAAATCCACATGGAGTCCGTCCTTGTCCTCGTATGTCTCGAACTGCTCAGGGGTTGCGACGGGGTGGAGCACCCTGCCATCCGCCAATTCCAGTTCCAGCCGCCAGGCAGGCTGGCCGAAAAGCGTGGTCTTGCGACCGTCCGCCTCGGTCACAGTAACCACCGAGGGTAGTCCGCCATCTTCAGCATTGAAGGTGATGTCCAGTGAGCCAACAGTTGCGGCAAAAAGTTCCATGAATCGGGTCTCCTTATTTATTCTCGAACTTGTCCTGAAGCTTCAAGTGGAATGCGGGTGATGGATGCGCATGGGCGCCTTGCTTATCCCTGTAGATGACAAATGCGTAGAAATCCGTGTCCGCCAGGAAACCGCTTACCAGCACACCAGATTTGGTCAGGTTCTTGGCCAGGCGTATGGCATCCGTTCCATCCTGTTTTCGGCTGAGCCAGATATCGTATGCGGACGCATTGGCCATTGTCCTGAAGTGGAAAACGCCCCGCGTGCCATCGTAGTAGTGATTGGGTTCATCCACCCTGATGATTTCCGAGGCAGGCAAGGTGGCCCCGCGCTCCAGTTCAGCAATGGGGTTGAAATGAACCGCAGCGGTTGGCGGCATGGGCTTCTGGGGACCTTTCTGGTAGTGGAGGTCTTTCGGGCTTTCATATTCGGCATAGAGAGCACCGAGGCAGACACTTGGGTCAGGCACGGAAACAAGTTCATTCACATGCATTGCCTGGTTGCGGCGCTCCACGTGGATGCGCTCTATGGTCAATGGCAAGTCCACCACGCCGTCACCGCCGCAGGAGCCCCACCAGGTTGTTCCCATCTCACGGAAATTGTCCCAGTCCAGATGCGAAGGCAATTCAAAGCGGACAAGGCGCTTGCCGTCAAAATTGAAGAAACTGGCATTGGGGGTGTCATCGCAATTGTAGCTCTTGCGCGTTCCCACGCTAGTCCAGGTTTCGCCCTTGGCATCCTTCAGCACATAGACCACCCTCCCCCAGTCCGAGGCGGCCGTCACCTCCATGGTCAGGTATTTCGCCTTTCCTGGAATGGCTATGGGCCGGGCTGGCGTGAGCGTTGTGTAGTAAGGCATGACCCCGCGAGACCTCTCCTGCGCAAGAAGCGTCAGTTTCAATCCAGCAGAGCCTTTCTCCATCGACATTTTGCCGGGGAAGCGGCGAATGGCGGCAGGGGACGAGAGCAGGTATTCGTCCTCCGCGACATCAGATTGAGTGGCGAACAGTTCGGACATTTCGCCCAGCCTGACGGCGGTGTCGGCGAGTTTGACGTCCGAATGGTCAGGCTCGCCCAGTTCCAGTCTGCCGTCACTGCCATAGACATAGATGGGCAGTTGCCCCAGCACCAATTCCTGGATTTGGTTGTCCATGGAGTCGAAGGCCTCGGAGAATTTCATCTTGACTGGACGTTTTCCGCGAATGGTCCAGAGCACATGCATCGGCTTGCCTGTTTTGGCATTCCTGTACTCCAGGCAATAGGTGGACAGCGAACCCGTCGGAATCCATCTGACGAACTCCACTGGCTGGAGATGCCGTATCATGGTGCCCTGCGCGGCGGGCGTCGGATAGGGAATCAGCGTGATGCGCTGGCGTCCGCCCCCAGAATAATGCTGTTCGCCCCAGTATGACGAACCTTCGCCTCCGGCCTGGATAATGGAGAATATATGGCGGATGCCATACGCGGAGAGCAGCAGCGGAATGCGTACCAGGTGCGCCGCGTGCTGGTCAGCGGTCAGCGCCCCCGCCTTGACGCCGCCGACGCAAGGCCCCTCGACAGTCACAATGAGGGGCGGAGTCCTCTTGTACTGCCACCATTTCTTCTGGAACTGGTAGAGCATGGTGTGGATGCCCCCCGCATGGAACTGCATTTCCGGCAGCCTGTCGAAGAAACCGATGTCCAGGCCGAAGCCGTCAATGTATTCGCGGGTTTCGGGGTCCTCCAGGAAGGCGACGGTGAAGAGGCCGTTGCCCCAGGGCATCAGCAGTTTCTGGTCAGGGAACAGTTTGCGGAACGCCTTGCCGTATTGCAGGATGATGCGCTTGTAATACTGGTATTTCCTCTCCTGGGCGGGCGTCCTGGCGACAGGCGGTTCGCCGTAGAATTCAGGAAGCGCACCGAGGTTGCCGATGCCGCCCGGCTCCGCGAAGAGATACTGGAACGTCGGCTCGTTGACGGAGGAGGGTCCCAGGCGGTTCTCGTTCATCACCTTTTCTACGTCCGGCCTGTCCACATCCTTTTCACGCACTCCCATGCGGACAGTCCAGTAGTTCTTCAGGCCAAACTTCCTGACCTGGCCGGCAAAGATGTCATTGTCCATCTTCCACGCCTGGTGGGCGTATGAGTCAATGCCCAGCGCGCCAGCCATCTCAATGGATGTCTGAACGGAGACGCCGTAATGTCCCAGGGCATTGTTTCCAGGAGGCCAGATTCCGAACGATATGCCGGGCGCATCGAACGCCTTGGCCGCCAGACGGCGCTTGCGCAGGATGACCATGGCGGAGCCGTATCGGTCCCCATTCACAGTCAGTGTCACCCTGTGCCAGCCGTATTTGCTGACGGGCAGGTCAAACCGGCGGGAATATTCCCCCATCCCCCGCACCGTGGCCTCCGCCGTGAAGGAGTGGCGCTCCAGCCCGTCATAACTCTCTGTCTCCAGGGACATTTTCGCCGTGCATTGCCCTTCCTCGTTGTTCTTCAACTTGACCAGGAAGGCGGGCTGCTGCTCCGTCCACAACCCGCCGAACACCTCTGGCTGGAAATCCACCTCAAGCGGAACGGTTCCCAGAGTGGCGGCATAGACAGTGACTCCCGAGGGCGTGCCCGCGCCGTGCCAACTGTAGTAGTTGGGGTCGGGATAGGCGCGGAACAGATGCACCTTGCCTGTCAGTTCCAGTTCGATGACCTCCCTGTCCGCAAATGTCCTGAGCAGAGCCGTGGAAACGGGAATGCGGATGACGTGAAGTTGGCCGTCCGACTCAATTTTTTCCGCAGGAACGAAGTTTACGGGGAAGCCCGAGCCTGGACGGTAGAACTGCACGGTTAGTTCATTGGTGCGCTCCGCGCTTTTTTCGCAGGATGCCAGAAGATAGAGGGCATTGAACGGGCGGTTCGGCACGCGGAACTGGATTCGCGTGTGGTTGTGGCTCAGCGCGCCTCCCCAACGCCCGCCGAAGGCTCCAGCCTGGGGTTCCTCGTATCCCGTGGAATTGCCTTCCCTGAACCAGGACTGCCCCACGTCCACGCAGTTCAGGCCTTGGGCATTCGGTCGCGCAACCTCAAAGGGGACACCTTCGATGGAGAAGCGGCCTGGCTGCCTGGACATGGCATTCCCCCTGGCATTGAATCGGCTGGAAATGTCCAGCAGATGAAAACGTTCAGGCACTGTGGACAGGCGCACCTTCGAGAACTCGGCAAGTTCGACATTCTGGGTGAAGGAGATTTTCAGACGCCTTTCGTAGATATCTTCCGTAACCGCCTGCTCCTGGAGCAGAATGTGGTCGAGATACCAGCGGATTCGGCCATTCTCAAGTTCAATGCAGACAGGGAAGAACGTCTCGGCCACATTGCGGTGGAACAACGCCTGGAAATGCGCATTCCAGTCAAGCAGGAACTGGGCGGTGGAGAAGGTCTGCGTGTATCTGCCGTTGGGCGCGTAGTCCGTGTTTTCCCACCAGTATGGCTGCGGGTGCTGAACAGGGTCTCTGGGGAGGGGACGGCTCTGGGCATCTGCGCCATTGGCGGAGATGTGCTTCCAGGCGATTTCGCCAGCCATCGTGTGGGCCAGCTCCAGATGCTCCTGCCCGCGTCCCGTGGCAAGAGTGACCTTTGCGCCCGCCGGCATGCGGATGGGAATGGTGATTAGGGTGCCCGATTCCAGTTTGCCAGGGCAAAGCACGCTTTGCGGTGCCTTGGCAACATTCCTGAGCACACCATTCTCCACGCTCAATCCTTTCGTTTCGGCTGGGTACTCGTAATTGGCCATGGCTACAGCGCAAAGCATGGTGACGATGAAGAATCTCCTGATGCATTTCATGTTCAATCCTCTCCTGCTTTAATA
>JAFRLP010000420.1 GCA_017431185.1 Victivallales bacterium
GAAGGCGGGGAGGCTGGCGGTTCAGTTGGATGTGGGACATGGGTGCCTGGGAGTGTTGTAGCTATATTAAAAATCTTTTATATAATATAGCTATGTTTTCGGCCATGTCAAGCCCGTGCTGCGGCTTTTGAGCGAAAAAAAAGGCCGGGACAAGCCCGGCCAATGAGAAACAGCAATAGCTATAACAAATTCATGAAGATTTCAGGTCTCACGGAGATGATTTGAGGCGGGATTTCGTGGGGGAAATAGAAAAAAGCCGTGTGGGGAATCACACGGCTAGAAATGAGTGGTGGAGCAATTGCCACGAAAGTCAACGAGGTGCTAAAAAACAGAGATCATGAAAATGACAAGAAGGACTTGAAGGAATCGCTACATCAACTATATTAACAGAAATTCAGTTGAAAATGCAACCAACTTTATGGAGATGTGATGAAAATCCAACGAGAATACTACCTGCAACAACTCATCGAGCGTCGCGAGAACGGTCTCGTCAAGGTCGTCTGCGGTCTGCGGCGCTGCGGGAAAAGCTATCTTCTCTTCCAGATTTATCTGGATTACCTTCGCGGGGAAGGTGTCGATGACGACCACATCATTCAAATTGCCCTGGATGATGACCAATGTTCCGAACTGCGCAATCCAGACAACCTGTCGGCATTTGTGCGTTCCAGGGTTGCAGACCGAAGCAGCCTCTATTATCTCTTCATTGATGAGATACAATACGCCATCTCCAAGGAGGAAATGAAAAATCGCGACAATCCCGTTCGGCTCTATAGCGTGCTGAATGGCCTGATGCGCCTGGGCAATGTGGACATCTACGTGACCGGCAGCAACTCCAAGATGCTCTCCACGGATATCCTGACCGAGTTCCGCGGACGCGGCGACAAGGTCGAACTGCATCCGCTCACCTTTTCTGAGGTCTATTCCCATCTCGGGGGTGACCGCACCCAGGCATACGAGGACTATGTGCTGTTTGGCGGAATGCCAATGGTGTACGCCAAATCCAATGCCCAGGCGAAATCCCTCTATCTGGCAGACCTTTTCCAGGAGGTCTATTTCAAGGACATCCAGGAGCGAAACGATGTTCTGCTACCCAATGTGCTGGAGGAACTGACGGATGTGCTCTGCTCAAGCGTGGGTTCTCTTACCAACGTAAGTAAACTTCAGAGGGCAATCCAAAGTGCACATCATTCCTCCATCAATGACGCGACCATTGCCGACTATCTGAAATACCTGACGGAATCCTTCCTGTTCAAATGCTCGAAACGCTATGACGTGAAAGGCAAGAGATACTTTGAATATCCCTCCAAATACTACTGTGCCGACTTGGGGCTACGAAACGCCCGGCTGAACTTCAGGCAGCAGGAGGAAAGCCACATCATGGAGAACATCATCTACAATGAACTTGTGAGCAGGGGGTATGCGGTTGATGTCGGGGTCGTGAAGCTGAATGAGACCGACGAGGAAGGGAAGCGGCATCAGAACAATTGCGAAATCGACTTTGTCATCAACCGAGGAATGAAGCGCTATTACATACAGTCAGCCCTGATGCTCCCTGACGAGGAAAAGACACGGCAGGAGCTGCGTCCGCTTCTAGGCGTGAGAGATATGTTCCGCAAGGTGCTTATCACCAAGACATCCGCCCGCCCCTGGCTGGACGAAAACGGCATCCTGCGCCTCGGCATCTACGATTTCCTCCTGGATGATAAACTGCTGGACCTGTGACCATCCATCCCAAAATGAAAACTCAAAACCAAACAGGCATATCCAATGAAACAGAACGATGAAAAGACCTTCCTCGCTGACTATCTGAAGAAGATGGTCGAACAGCAGGGAAATGATTTTCTGGGTGACAACGCATTTGACATCTACAGACAACTGCTGGAGAAGAAATCTGCCTCCCCGTTGTCCGCCAGGATGTTGTTGCTTGCGCTTCTTTCCGACGTGCACCAGAAATCCCTCGAATTGGTGACGGCTGATGCCATTTCACAGCACATTGAGGAATGCTGCTGCCTGAACAGGGATATGGCGGATTTTCTCGCCTCCATATTCGCAGAAGTTTACAGCGAGGCAAATCAGGAGAAATGGAGGAAAAAGGCTGGAACAGGCCTCAAGAAGTTCTGCCGTAAGGAATGGGAGTTTGTCTGGGAAGGGGAAAGCAAATGGAGAGCGGGGGGCGGCTCCGTGGATTGCTTCTGTAATGCGAAAGCCACCGTCAAGGTGGTCAATCCGCAGCAGGTGGCGGATGACCTGAAGGCAATGCTGGCGAAAAATCCCCTGCTGTCCGAAAAAGAAATTTTCGCGCATTATCAGGACGAACTGTGTGACCAGCTTGATTCCGACTTCGATGACTACTGCACAAGCGACAAGTATTACGAGCCTGTCGTGGAGGACTACACTGGCAATTACGAATATGTGGTCAAGGAGTTCTGCCAGAAGCACGGAATGGAACTGATGGAGTTCGAGTGCAACGGCGGCTCGACGGACTTCGAGCCAGACGATGATTATCGTTCAGGACGCTGGTGAAAACAACGACCTATAGTTTGGCGGCGTCCATCTGCTCCATCAGCAGCCTGCGGCGCTTGTACTCCACGCGGACATTCGCGCAGTAGGCAGTGAACTCCACCTCTTGATTGGCCATTTTCAGGTATTTGTGGTATGTCTTGAGCAATTGGACGACATGCCGATAGGCCTCCTCGCCTGTGGGAGACAAGGCATCTTTCAGAAGGTTCTTCACGACAGAGGCGGCATCCTGCGGCATTTCCTTTGAACGCCATTCCGCCAGTTTCAGCCAGCAGGTCTCCGAGATCTTGGAGCCCTGCGCCAATTCCCACGCCGCCTCCTGGTCGCCGTGGGCGAAGAGAACCTGCACACGCCGCTCGCGGATGTTGTCGCGGTAATAGAACGAGTACTTCTGCTTGTCATCCTTCTTGTCCTGCTCCGCCAGAAAGTCCAGCGCCTTCAGGTAGTATTCCTTCCAGCATTTCATCTTGGTGGAGACCGTCTGCAAACGGTTCAGCGCCTCGTCGAACATTGGCTCTTTGGTGAACTCGTCCCAGGCCAGTTTGAGCGCCTGCTCATCGCCACCTGATTTCTGGAGTTCCTCTGTCAGCAAATCGGTGATCGCCCTGTCCCGTCTAAGCTCCTTATGCGCCCTCTTGAGCAGCGGAATGATTTTCGCCGGCATCCGCTGATGCCGGTATTCCTTGGCAAGTTCAACCACATCGCTGGACGTATGCATTTTCTTCTCCAGAATGTCCAGCTTAAGTTTGTCGTCCTTGTGCTCGTCCGCCCAGGCCAGCAAGTGCCTTTCGATGTAATCGCGCTCCTCGTCGTGCGTGCGGTAGTCGCCTAGCTTGCAGGGCAGATAGCCACGCCATTTCTCCAATGCCTTGACAGCCCACTTTTCCCGGGTTTCGGCGGAAAGCCCTGAAAGGATACCGGAGATGACGCCATAACCGAAGTTTCGTCCCTTCTCCTCCCATCCCAGAAAGAGTCTGTATGTCTCGTCAGCTGGCTTGACCTGTGCTTTGACGGCCTCCAGAAAATGCTTCGCCAGCCCTTCGACGAACTCCTGCACGGAATCCATCTCGGCATTGGAGGAATCGAGAAACTTGCCGATGGCGTAGGTGGTCGTTCCCCAAAGCAGCTCAAGTTCCTTCTGGCTGGCAAGCCGTTCCAGCACCTTCAACAGCAGCTCGCTCTGCTCGGTGAACTCGTCCACGCTGTCATCCTCATCATAACTGTCCCAGTAGTCGTCGTAATACTCCTCCATATTCTCGGCCAGGCTGAACAGCTCGTCCACCTTGCTTTCGAGTTCGCGCAACTTGGCGTTGCCACTAGTCGGAAGGTTCGCCATCCTGTAACGTTCGATGACGTCGGAATTGTTCGGCGACATCTCCAGGATGATCTTGATGAGCTCGTCCTTGTCGCACTTCTTCAGAAAATCCTTCCAGCTGAAGACAGACTTGTTCTTCTCCGCTGGCGCGTTCTTCTGCCTGTTCAGGTAGGTCAGTCCCAAGGCGACCAGATGCTTGCAGAAGGAACCATCGCGCCCGACAGGGCAGCTGCATTCGCCGTCAAGCCTGCCATCGTCATTGATGATGCGGGCGCGATAGACGTGCGTTCCGTGGACATCAGCCGTCAGCTGCTCGCCGTCGCAGTACAGATGATGCACCGCGCCACGCTGGAAATAGTCCTCGCTGCGCGAATAGGAACGGCTACCCGCAGCCGAGCGCAGGTTGCTGGCGGTCACGACTTCATCGATTTTGGTATTCATGGCAATGGTCCAAGTCTCAGGATTTTGTGGCCGTTTGCGCCGCAGGGGATGCAGACGTTGCAATGACAGTCTTGCCGCAATTGGCCACTGCCTTGGTGGCAATGTCCTGAACCTGAGCGTATGCCTTTTCCTGGCGTGCACTTACATCTTCCAGTTGCTTTGACAACGCCTCATTTTGGTTTTGCAACGCAGCCAGTTTTGCCTCAAGGACTTTTCTGTCTCCCTCGAATTCCTTTTGGGACAGCTGTTCCCGCAAGTCGAATTCGCTTTTGAGTCGCGCCGTCAATTCCTTTTCGGCCTTGGCGATTGCCGTTGCAATGGTCGCGTCCAAACCGTCAACTTGCTCTTTCAGCACCTTGTATTCATCCTCCTTGGCTGCAACAGCACTTTCCCGCTCGTCAAGTTCGGTGCGCCTTCGTTCGCATTCTGCCTCGAAATCGCTGCGTCTTGTAGCGATATCCTTTTGCAGGGCCGCCAGTTCATCCTCGAACTTTGTCTTTTTCTGGGTGCACTCCCTTTCCCACTTGTAGTTGTATTCCTCCTCCTCCCGTGTGCGCTGGCGCATCCTCTCCTCCGCTTCCTCGCTTGATGCCGCTTCCTGGCGCTCCTTTCTCGCCTCGAACTCGGCCTGCCACTGGCTTTCCTCTGCCTCGAACTCGGCCTGTTTCCTGCGATGGACCTCTATGAGCGCAAGCAAAGCCGACGCGCTGGCGTCAATCTCATAAATCTGCTTCAGTTCCTCCGACTTCAATTTGACGGCCTCCTGAAGATTGCGGTACTTCTCCGCCTCCTCTGCCAGTTTTGCACAGAGCGTGTCAGCCTCCTTGAAGACAGCCTCTTTCAATGCCGTCAGAGCCGTCTGGACATCACCTGAAACAGCCGCATCCGCTTTCGCAAGAACCTGCTCCACGGCGGCCTGCGCACGTATTTTCTCTGGTTCCAGGGCGGTGGAGGAGTTGTCCTCAAGCTCCTGAAGCACTGGTTTCACAGTTTCCTTCAAATCATCCTTTGTCGCGCTCTTGCTTGTGCGCTTGCGAGTTGTACTTGCTGTTGTTGCCATGTTCATTACGTCCTTTCTGTTATTGTCAAATGTTTTTTAAACAGTTTGGTTACACATCGGTTTGGACGAAGTATAATATATACCACGAAACTCTTGTTTTTCAATCCAGCTGGCCTATTTCCACTAGATTCGCCCTTGACTTTATATAGGATGGGACATATAGGGACGCAGTGTTAAGACAAAATGAGCCAAGGTTAAGACACAAAATCTGAATGTTTTCGCAGGAATCACTTCAAATGTTTAGTCAAATCCTCATCATGTTAGGACACAATGATGTCCGATAGAAGATAGACTCTATAGCAATGGGATTTGCGAACAGGCTTTCTTCCGTTATTGGGCCACGATTGGGCCACGATTTATATCTGTTTCGTGCTTAAGTGGACTTGTGAATTGGTCAAATCAAGGAAATAATTGGCCACATTCACATTGCTGCCGTGGATGTTGGGACACGGTTGAGACATGTTGGGACATAAATCACAAGATGATTACGCACACACAGCCGTTCTGAAGCTCCAATGTTGGGACTTGTTTGGACATTGTTGGCGTTCTATGAGAAAACGGCCAAGGATGGGACGCAATGGGACGCAATGGGACGCAAACTCCTGCGTAAACAAGCCGAATAATCGGCCAAAGATGGGACGCAATGGGACGCAACAGAAGGTTGCTTCCTGCATAAACAGAGTGCCAAATTGGACAAATATGGGACGCAATGGGACGTGATGAAACTACTCAATGTACCATCTTGCCTTTATGCCCATTCCCTTGGTTTTGATTTTACCATCCCGACGCAGCGCTTCCAAGAGAAGCCTCAATTGTCGAATGCTCCGACTCGGCACAGATTCTTCAAGATCTGACCGCTTAACCCCTGTTTCCCTGTGCCGTTCTAGAATAGAAAGAATATCCGCCTTGCATTCCTCGTCCGTCTTGGGGATGGGGCGGACGGCCACGCCGTCCTGCGAGGGCAGATTCTGGTAGAGGTCGGGAAGGCGGTATTTGCCGCGTCCGAGTTTCGCCAGCAAGCCTTGTTCGCACAATGCCTTCGCGTTGCTCTTCAGTTCGGCGGGCAGTTTCTGCTGTTGCCAGACGTAGTAGAGCGCAAGGAAGTCCTCGGAGGAAAGCTGGTCATATTGCTCCTCGGGGATGCGTCGCTGGAAGGTCAGGAAGCGCTTCTCCAGAATTGTCCCGCTCAAGGTCATCTTGACATCGTAGTTGTCCGTGCCTTTCCAGTCGGGGAGACGCTTCCCCTCGCGGACGGAGTTCTCGTAAATCAGGTTCATTCCCTGCCCGGAACGCTCGACCAGTCCGCATTTGGCGAAGAGTTCCGCGATGCGGCGGTTGCGGGGATTCTGCTTCTCCACGCAGTTGTCGGCGGAAATCCCAGGCGGAAAGCCGCCAGGGCTCTCGATGATCAATCTGTCGGGATACTGCCGAACGAAGATGCTTCCCGCACAGTGGTAGTCGCGATGGCTGACTGCATTCAAGAGCGCCTCACGGCATGTCCGCTCGTTGAAAGTGTCAATGGGCAGGACGAAGAACTTGTCCTGGTAGTGCTGCTGGGTGTTGCGCAGATTGACCAGTTCCCACAGGCGGTCGAAGACAAGGAAGAACGGCTCGCGGAAATCCTCGCGCTGCGCGGCTGGCCCGGAGGCCATATTGGGGCGGTACTCGAAGACAATCTCTGCTTGCGCGAGATATTTGGTGAGGCTCTTGTGAGTCCCCATCAGTATCAGCGCGGCGTAGGTGACGCCTTCGTCGGTGATGGCATCGCAGTCCATCAGCAACTGCCTGTCCGAAAGCGTCTGTATGCGCTTCAGTCCGCTACGCTGAAACCAGCGCTGGCGGAAATTCGCGATGGCATCTTTGTCCAAATCGGCCAGCGTCGCGCCTGGACAGATGTCGGCGGAGAAGTCGTGCCCTCCTTCCTCGTAGATTCGCCGTCTAACCTCGTCAGGCATAGGCACGAGGCTGTCGCCGATCCGCCACCAGGCAATTCCGTCTTTCGAGTTCTGCACAACCTGACCGATTGGTCGCGACGGCACGATGAACACCAGCACACGATGGTCTGCGTCATCGGACAACTCCGTGAAATCGACATTGATGTGAAGGCGGTCAATCAGACCCTTGCGTGTCCGTTCGGGCTGTTCAAAGGCAAGGCTGCCTACCACCTTGCGCGGACGCTTGTCCGTAATCCCGAACACAACGCGACCTCCGCCCAGATTGGATACGGCACAGGCATACTTGGCGAGATTGTCGAACTCATAGGAGTTCTTCGCCTCCTTGAACTCGATGTTCTCGCCCTCCTTGGCATTCAGCAGTTCGGCTATGGTCATCTGTCCTCCGTGGATTATCTTCTTTGATGCTACACGTCTATAAGATAATCCATCGCGGACGGATTTCACGCTGAATGTTCCCGAATTAGCCTTTCTCCGAGATTTATAGGCAAGAAAAACGTTCAGAGACTGCCTGACAATGGTTTCCTTGTGAAACCGTTCAAAACGAGGTGCGACCGATAGGGAGCGTTCGACTCTTCGTTGCTTTGGAGATGTACCCTATATTATACAAGACTTTGAAATCCTTGTGGTGTTGCATGATGTCATAACACCTGTCCCATTAGCCGATTGGGTAGGCATTGCTCAATACGCGAAAAATGGTCAGAGGCAAGACCTCTGACCATTCAGAATACCTTAGAGCGAGGTGGCTATTATCTTGTCATTATGAGTGTTAGCTAAAAAGGCGCGACATTCTTGTCCGCTGGCAAAGGTGCAGGTGCAGGCGCATTGGTTGCCTTTGCGGGGGATGAAGCGTTCTTTTCCGGAATGCGTATGATGTACTTATCATATTCAGCACCTTCTTCGGCATCTTCCTCTGGGGGAATTTCACCTGTCTTGAGCATACATGTGACGGAATCCTCCCCGATTGTCACAACACAAATCGTCGCAACCTGGCTTTCGCGTGCAGTGACCTTTCCTGTCCTCTTGTTCCTGATCTTCTTCCCTTTCTTATATACAGGCAACTCCTGCCCCTGAACAAGGCGATTGCCTGGAGCATCAATTACCACCTCTTTGCCCTCTACCTCCATCACTCCAAACGGAGTAAGGCTGACAAGTACGTCGATGATGTCATTCACGACTTTTTTATTGGCTTCCTGCAGAACCTGTTCCACAAGGTTTGCCTGAGTTGTGGCAGTACCAGTCGCTGATCTGGATATGTTCTTCGACTTTAGCGTTTCCTTGGTGCGCATGTCAACCACTTTTAAAATCAGCTCGATTTTTGCCTGGAATGTGGCAGTTGCGTTTCCGTACATGTCCTGTTTTGCGTCCTTGGCGTAGCCATACTGCATAACAGTCATATATACCTTCATGGCTGGTGTCTCAACTTTGGATTCCTTTCCTCCATCGTCGGAAACCACCTTGAAGACATCATCATCGGCAGCGCCAGCGGCCAGATCCGAGGAATTGAGCACACGATAGACGCCGCATTCAGTCAGCCCGTTGTTCAGACGGTCAATGAGGCCCTTGAAGTTTGCATCCTTGTTGTCAGATTTGTTTTCAATTGCCTTTGCGTCTATGTAAACCATGGGACGCGTGTCTGGCCCGTTCTCTTCATCAGCTTCCTGACCATTTGCGACGAACACGCTGATAATCAGTAAGAAAAACAACAAACAGTATCTATCCTTCATCGCTTGCTCCTTATCATTTGCCAAAATTCGAGAGGACAGGTACTTGCAGGCTACCAGTGGTTCCTTCTCCTTGAACAACGCTAGCCAGTGTCCAGCGGAATACACTGCGGGGAGCTTTCTTGTCATAACCATCTATGTGAACCCATGCGCTCTTCTCCTCAAGTGGAGCATTGGCGACACCGACCGTCCCCATGGCGACAAGCGTTTCAAGTGCTTCCTGTTGTCCATCAAGTCCTTCGACATCGCGATAACGGAAGAACTTGATTTTCATTCCAGGCTTGAGGCCAAAATTAGTGCCAGCGTTAATGCGAACGAATTCTCCGTTCTGGCAGGTTTCTAGAACATACAGCACGGGACCGAACTTTATCGAATACTTTTTCATCGCTTTCTTTATGCCGTCAACAGCCGCTTGCTCAAGCATAGTCGCGTTAGGACGAAGGCTTCCGTCATCGGCTTGACTGATGGTTCCCATTTCGGAGAAGTTGAACACGTTCGTGCCATCGGGAGCAACCATCCTCACTTCAACAGAAGCGTTTGCAACCCATTTCATGTTGTTGCTGCTGACCATGCCGATGTCAGACAGGTCTAATTGACGAACCTGCATATCCACATTGGCGATATTGTAAGTGATTCTGTACGCATTGGACGCAGGCTTGTCATCGTCAGATTGCACAGAGACCATGGCTGGGGCGTTCTCTCCAACCAACTTTAAATCCTGAAGCCCAAGCACACACTCTTTCAAACTTGCTTTTGCGCTCTGGGCAATGGCACGTCTGATCTCAATGTTCTGACAAAGCTCATTGACTCTAGGATTGCTGGAGCGCGGAACATACTGGGGAGACAAGAACAACTTCATTCCCTCCGCCTCATAAATCTCCACCTCACGCTTGAACTTCTGGCGTTGTGCATAGTCCTGAGCGGCTTTTTGAGCATAGGCTTTGTTTCCTTCGTCTACCGCATCATCACCTGGCAGAATTGCCCCTGTGTAGGAGACGCAGCCAGCAAGAAACGCAGCCAAGGCACAAACCAAAACAAACAACTCTTTTTTCATTTTGTCAGTTCTCCTTATTCAGCATCTTCAGCTTCTTGTTTGACAACCTTTTTCAACGAAATCTTGATTGGACCGTCCTTCTTAATTGAAATTCTTGTACCTCCTTTTTGCTTGAAGCCATCCATATCAATGACAATGACATGATTGCCTTTCATGATTGAGAATTCCTCATCTGCATCGTATTGCGTCCCGTCGATTTCAATGGTTGCCGTCTCTGGATCAAAATCAGCGTCCTTTTTAGGGCCAATCAATTTGATGGTCGCCTTTGCCACAAAGAACTTGTTGATACGCTTTGCCACCTCGGCAAGCGCCTCTTCCATTAACTCAATGAGCATATTGTCATCGACTCCGGTCGTGGCAACGGCATTCGTGCTTCTGCTCTTTTTCTCTTTTTTCACATTCCCCGAGGTAATCATCTTGCCAGACAAGGCCTGAACCGAATAGGTGATTGACTGCACCATTTTGGTCATTTTGATTTCCTGACCGTTCATCGTCACCTTTCCCGTCTCAATGCGCGGGTCATCGAACACCAGCTTTATGAAATATGGCGCGGTGACAAGCTCGGAAGTCTTCATGTCCTTCAAATACGATTCCTTGTCCCCCTCGTCCATGTCCATTCGATGGAAGAACTCAATGCAGTCGGAATCAAAATACTCTCCTGCCATACCAGCAAACTTATCCACAGCCAGTATCACCTGGCGGCCGAAGGTTGTCCCCTCCAATTGCTTTTTGACGCCTTCATAGTGCTTGGATGCCGCAACGAAGGCATCTATGGCAATGATTGCCTGGGCTTTTTGATTGGCTAGTCTCCGTTCGTGATTTTCCTTCGACATCCGCCTTGCTTCTTCAGGCGTGGCCTTTGCCATATCCTGTTCATTGTACGGAAGCTCCTGCAAGGCCATTGGGGGTGCTGAAGGATTCCAAGTCTTCTGTGTCCTAGTTCCTACGGTTTCAACGGTTGAGATTTTAAGAATAACTTTCTGAACGCCCTCCTGGACACCCTCTTGAGCAGTCTCGTCTTGTGCGAAGCACATTGACAGCATCACGCTCGCCACAAATGAAATCACAATTCTTCTTAGCATTTCTAACTCCTTGGCATTGTGCGAAGTCCCCACGTACAAAAAAAGAGCGTCTCTCATTCGTGAACTACAGAGGTTTAGGACGACCTATAGGAAGCACGAAAAGAGACGCTCAAAGCGGAGCGCTCCGACGTGTGCTTCCTATGAAGAGAGAAGGTCCTAATTTCTGTAGTTCACAAAGCACAACTCCAGCAGTTACCTGCTGGCTATGTCAGAAGAGAGAAAACGCTTTTTCTATGTTTTGAAAACTCCTTGGTTGAATGACGCCATGCAGCCGAGTGCCGCATAGTCAAGTCCTTAATATAAGGCCGCAATCACCGATTTCCACCCTGATTCGCGAAATTGACGAAAATCCATCAAATCCGCCCCAAAAAACTGCGACTGCGGCACTTGAATGGTTACTGGAATCCGAACTCCCTGCGCTGGTCGTCCCAGTCGTCGGGGATGCCTTTGCGGAGGCGGCTGAGGGTAAAGTCGTCGGGGAAGCTTCCGTCCAGGATGGCCTTCACGATGTCGGGGGCGAGGTTGACCATCTCCAGGCTGTGGAAGAGGAAGACTCGCTCCATCCTCGCCCTCCGCGCAAGGTCGGAGACGCTTTTCGCCTCGCCAGCCTCGATGGCGTCGCGGAAGCGCATCCCCTGGACAAGCGCCTTCTGCATCGGGTTCATCGTGGAGGCGTCGAGGGGCGGAGGCGCGTCCTCGGGAAGATGGATGACGGTCTTGTGCCCGTCGTACCTCAGCCTGATGGGTATGGTGACCTCCAGTTCGCCGCCTTGCAGTCTCTTGTACTCCTTCATCTGCCGTCTCCTCCCTTCGCCGTCTCCGCGACCAGTTCCTCCAATCCAGCGGGGTTGAACCGTATCCTCACCCTGTCAGGCCAGACGGTGATCCTGGCGACGATGCCGCGGACGAGCCTGTACCGCTCCACGGGGAACATCACGTCCCACACGCTGACGAGGTCGGCCAGAGCCTCGCGCACCTTCTCCAGCGGGAGAGTTGCTCCGCCGTCCAGCGTCTTCGCCTCGTCCAGGACGCCCGCAAGCGTCTCGGGCGTGCCGAGGAGAGAGCCGATTTCATTGACCACCAGCCGCTCCAGTTCGGGCGCGGGGACGTGGCGCAGGGGGCAGGTGGATTTGAGCCGCTTCGCGTCCCTGCCGCAGACGAAATACCTGTAGCGGCGACTGCCCCGCGCCGTGAAGGTCTCCTTCATCGGACCTCCGCAGCAGCCGCAGAAGACCAGGCCGCCAAGAGGCGTGACCCGCTTCTGTCGCTTGCCGTCGTAGCGAAGGTTCTCCGCCAGCAGTCTCTGCGCCACGTCCCAGATTTTCCTGTCAACGATGGCCTCTTGTTCGCCCGGATAGGTCTTGTCATGATGGCGCACCCTGCCGATGTAGAGCGGGTTGCCGAGGATGGCATAGACCAGCGCCGCCGTGAATGGCCCGCCGCCCGTGACGCGCCCCCTGCGGCTGGTCAGGACGCGGGTGCGGATTCCGTCCGCCTCAAGACCCGCCGCCACGTCCCTCGCGGAGCCGAGGCGCAGGTAGTCGGCGAAGACGCGCCTGACCGTCTCCGCCTCGTCCTCCTTGACGACTAGCCTGTGCGTGACGGGGTCGGAGACGTAGCCCATCGGCGGGACGCCGCCCGTGTTCATCCCCTTCTTTTTTGCGGCGGCCACCTTGTCGCGGATGCGCTCCGTGATGATCTCGCGCTCGTACTGCGCGAAGGTCATCAGGATGTTCAGCATCATCCTCCCCGAGCTGCTGGCCGTGTTGATGTCCTGCGTCACGCTGGCGAACTCCACGTGATGCCTCTCGAAGAGCGTCAGGAGCTTTCCGAAGTCCATGATGGAGCGGGAGAGGCGGTCGATCTTGTACACGACCACCACGTCCACCTTGCCCGCCTCGATGTCGGCCTCCAGACGCTTCAGGGCGGGACGGTTGACGTTGCCGCCCGAGAAGCCGCCATCGTCGTAGCGGTCGGGGAGGCACGTCCATCCCCGATGCCGCTGGCTGGCGACGAACGCCTCGCCCGCCTCCCTCTGGGCGTCCAGGCTGTTGAACTCCTTCTCAAGCCCTTCGTCCGTGCTCTTGCGCGTGTATATCGCGCACCTCATCTGTTTGTCGATTTCCGTCATTTCGCCTCCTTCATCCCGAAGAACTCCCTGCCGTTGCGGTTCACGCCCGTGATGGCTCTCGCCACGGCGGAGAGCGACCCGTAGATGCATCCGTTGTACTCGAAGCCACCCTGCGCCACGCGGACCTCGTGCCTCCCGCCGCGCCATTCGCGGACGATGACCGTCCCCTGCCGAAGGGAGGTCTCCCGTCTCGTCACCCCCGTGCCGACGGCGGCGATGCGCCGCTCCGTCTCCGCGTCCAGCCCGCCGTAGGCCAATTCCTGCACTTTCCAGGCGAGGCGCTTCCGCATGAAGCCCTCGCCGTATCCGGGCGGCGTGTGGCTGAACAAAAGTTCCCACTCCCTGCGCAGCTCCGCCATCGGCATCCGCTGGATGGCCAGCAGTTTTGCCCTGACGGTCTCCCTGTCCATTGTCGTCTCCATCATTTCTCCTTCGCTTTTCCGTGATTCATTTCCGTTCGGGAAGGCGGACTGTGCCGCCTTCCCTTTATAGAAAGCTCCAACTTGGCTTTAATCCAGTCGGCTCCGCGCCTTTTTCTCAGCTTTTCGCCACAATCGGCGCGGCTACGCCCTGCAGCCGCAGAATCGCGGCGGCAAGCAACCTCATCAATTCCTTAGCCTTCTCGCTCATTTGCTCCTTTTCCCCATACTTGAGAGGCAATTGAAAACTTAGGGGTCACACGCGCAAACTCTGCTATACCCCCCGATGCCATTCTGACGGGTAGCCTGGAGACCCTTTCGGGAGAACCCACCCCGGGTGCCTCCATCCCCGTCATTTCGGGCTTTTCGAGGGGCTTTTTCACGCCAGATTGCCCCTTGTCTTCCCTCAGTTCCTACGGAATTTTCCGTTTCTCCGTTTTGCCGCCCCCCTTATATAGGAGAGAATGCGGAAATACGGATTTGCCTGGCAGGACGCTCATTTCACCAATCATCCCCGCGCTGAAGCCGCGGGGTATGATTTGGAAATGGCGTCGCTCTGCCTTGGGTTCCGACTTTCACTCCAATCGGGAATTCCCGCCGCCTTTCGGGACGGCGAGGGCGATGAACTTGGTGGACTGCTGCTTCAGCTTGGGGTCGCCGCTGGTGGATGAGAGGACGCCTGAATCGACCAGGTGCTTGATTGCCAGGTCGGCCTTCTCCTTCGAAACGCCGAGCCTCTCCCTGATCTCCTCGCTAAGCGCCGTCTTCGGCAAGGGTTCGCCAGCTTCGCGTACGATTTCGATTACGCCTTCCAGAAGC
>JAFRLP010000039.1 GCA_017431185.1 Victivallales bacterium
CGTCATGTCCATAAAAATCGGCAATGGAAGTATTTCTCCTCGTTTCCACTCCTTGTCAAACGAGTGAATCCATCTCCCGATTCCTGCATTCAGCAGGCTGGTGTTGCTGGTGGGGCGGTCTACTCGCACCATCACCATAAACGCATCAATTCCAAATCGTTCGGAATAGTTGTAGACGAAACACTGCGTCTTTCCCTCCTTGAACATACGGCAGAACAGCTCCGTGTCCGTGCAGTGCTCAGTGTCAAGCCTGGGTTTGTTCTCTTCCCCCTTGACATTTCCCGCATTGAAGTTGCTTACTCCAGGAAAATCCAGGATATCACATTTCTGCAACAGGGTCAGCAAATCATTCGACTGGCCGTCTGGAGACGGTCTCTTTTCCAGCTGCTCCTTCCTCAATGGAACCACAAGCTCGGAACACAATGCCTGGAAACGACAGAATGCCTCTCCGCTGACTTTCTCGTTGCCGCCAGCATCGCCAATCATAAAATGAATCTCGTTTCCGACGCGCTCGTAGGTGAGACGGGAAATCTTATCCTTCACGGAATAGCCTGCCTCCCCTGGCTTCAAAGGGTCTTCAAAGGTCTTGAAGGAGGCGATGTCCAGCAGCAACGCACCCACTTCCGGCGAGGCGAGGATGCGGCAGTTTTTCCATTCCCCAGACAATTCCCGCAACTTCGCTGCCAAGCCTCTATACACCTTGGAAATCGTTGGGTTGCCATTCCAGAATAACTGGTTCAGAAGCTTTTCAGCCTGAGAAACACTTGACAGCAATCCAGGCGCGGACACCAACTCGCGCCGGACAACAGACCATTCTTTTCGACGGAACAAGTCGTTGAACAGCTCGTTCCCCTGAAGCACTTCGATGACGTCCGCGATGTCCTTGAGCAGGAAATAGGCATCCTGGTCAATGTGTCCGTGAGATTCGCCATTCCCCAAATAGGGTGTCAATATGGAATCCAGCTTCGCCTTGTCGTAGCGCTCCGAATTCTCTGACAGGCATTCGCTCTGGTAGCCCAATGACAGCGACTGGATAAGCTGCGCCCGCGTCGTCAACTTGATTTCAACAGGAAATTGGGGGTTCACCTTGTCGGGGACATCAGTGTCAGAGCGGAGCACGTATCGCGTCACCAATCCCGAAGCGTCCGAGCCGTGATTGTACGGATTGAAAATCAGCGTTGAATCGGGGACGGCCGCGATCCCCTCCTTCGGCGTCGAAAAGCGGATGTTGCGTTCGCGGGTCCAGGTCAATGCCGAATCGCTGCCATCGTTTTTCACTCCATCGACGTATGCGCTGAGCATCGTGGACTTGCCGGTCTGCGAGGCTCCCCACAAGGCGATGCAGGCCTTTTGGGAGATGTTTTCGCGGATGTTCGCGCAGCGGTCGAGAATCGTCACCAGCGGGTCGAGCCATTCCCCCACGCCAATCTTCCGCAAGGCACGGTCGGGGTCTGCCTCGTCATAGCCACGCCGGATGCCAAAATTCCAATACCAGTCAATCAATTCAGACATAGTGTCTCCCAAGCGGATTCTGAAATTTCTGTTTAAGTTCAAAGGGTGAAAAGACAAAAAAAAGAGCATCTTGGAATCGCGACTTTTCGGGGTTTAGGACTACCCATACAAACGCACGAAACGAGATGCTCAAAGGGAGCACTCGGCACGTGTGCGTTTGTATGAGTACGAAGGTCCTAATTTCGAAAAGTCACAATGCACACTCCAGTTCCATCAACTGGCTATGTAAAAACAAAGATGCAATTTCAGCAGAGGCGATTTACTCCTAATTTGAATGAATGATGCATTGCGGATTGAAACGCAGATTCGGAAAGGACAAAGTCTTTTGTCCAATGTTAATTTAATATGCCTTATCTGTTTTATCAAGCGGGAACTTGTAATTTTCTTGAAAAGTTTGAATTGCTTTGAAACTTTTCTTTGTGGCTCTTTTCCCCAAGAGGGTAGGTAACTGCCAGGTCAACTGGCTGGTTTAGGAAATTTTTCGCGTAGCCAGCCATCCAAACACCTACCCACATAGGGAAAAGAGCGTTCTTTGTAATACGGAGTGCCATCATATTTCACGACAATCCAACCGTCCGGAAACTCGAAGGTTCTTGAGTCAACTGTTAAAGTGACCATGCTCACTCCTCCATTTCCAGGAATCTCCCAGACTGCGCAAGAGACTCGTCCAGCAAAAGAATATTGCCCAATTCCTCTGGGGCATCGCCCTGTTCAACCTTGCCCCTGCCAACAAAATTGAAGAAACGGACAGCACCAGCAGTTGACGCAACTTTATCAGTTTTGGTCAGCATATCCACTTCCCTAAGCAGGAAAAGACTATGAGCACAGATTTTCACGTCATAAAATCACCCTAATATCATAGGTCGTTATTCTGTTTCCCTTGCTCAAAGCAAGTGTTCCAAGAGCATTAATTAGGGTTTATTTCAAGAATGTCATTGTTGTCAACAGCTTGCCTTGGA
>JAFRLP010000040.1 GCA_017431185.1 Victivallales bacterium
ACGGCGGCCTACCAGGTCGCGTCGCGGAGTTGGCTGGAATACGACGGCGTGCAGTACAATACCGTGTCCATCATCGCCAGGCAGGCGCTTGGGCCGATAGAGTTGCGCTTTGCCATGCCTCGGCGTGAGACCAAATACCTGCACACCTCCAGTTGCGGTTGGGGCAACAAACTGACCATGGCCCTGCCCGATGGCGAGTTCGCCTGCAAGTACTTCCCCGTGGTCTTTCTGGGCAACGAGACCGAGGGGCTGTGCTTCTTTGCCGAAAGCAGCCGCACCTGGACAACGGCAAATCCCAAGCCCCTGCAGTTCGTCTCCAACGCCGAGGAGACGGTCTTCACGGTGCGTCTGGCTGACCGCCTGGCGGCAGGCGAGCAGTTGGAGTTCGAGTATGGTCTGCTGGCAACGCCAGTCAAGCCTTTGCCGTCCAACTACCCGCTGAACACCCTGGGATGGTACCACATTTTCCCGATGAACCGTCCAGGGCAGCATCCCACCATCTGGTGCGGGATGATGTCATGGCCGAAGGTCTTGAGCGATTCTTTCTGTGACCTGCCGCCTGGAGACAACAGTGTCGTGGAACGTGCCAGGGCGGATGTGGAGCGTGCCCGCATGTTCAACATCAGACCCTATCCGTACAATCCGCACTATGTGACAGACGAGTATCCCGAGGTGCGGGCCTTTCTGGATGAGTGGCAGCTCATGCCCCAGAACACCTGGGCCGGCAAGCGTGACGGCCAGCCGCACACTCTTCACCTGCTGTGCCCAGCGTCTGACGGCGCGAATTTCTTCCTCTATAAACTGAAGAAGATGCTGGAGAAGGTACCAATTCAAGGCATGAACTTTGACTTTGGACTGATTCCCACCTGTGTGAATGCCACCCATGGATGCCATGACCGCACGCCTCTCCTTGCGTATCGTGAATTGATGCGCAAGGTGGCCTTGCTGTTTCTGGATGCAGGTGTCCAGGAGTACATCATCACGGTTCACAACACCAATTCCGTGCAGTTGCCCTCCTATACCTTTGTCACGCACATGGACAACGGAGAGCATATCCGCCAGCAGAGCAGCACTTTGATGCACAACGGCAAGGACATCTTGGACACCTATAAACTTCCGATGTGGGCATGCGAGTTGAGTTCATTGCCCTTTGGCGTCACGAATCCGCCCTACCAGTCGCAGGATGTGCTGGAGAAGCAGTACGGCGGTGGCAAGGAGGACCCTGAACTGTACAAACAGCGCATCACGCGGGCTTTTCTGGCTGGTCCGCTGGTACACAATACCATTGCCAGGCTAAACCGCTGCCATTACGGGATTTTTGACAAACTTGTGCGCATTTACCACGGGTTTGACGTGCCGAACTGCGAGTTCGTGGGGTATTGGGACGAACGGAAGGGCGCCGAAGTGCTGGCTGGACAGGAGGTCTATGTTAGCATGTACCTTTCGCCGAAGGACAACAAAGTTCTGGCGGTCATCTCACACCTCGGCAACGAGCGCCTGACGCAGGAGGTGGAGGTCCGTTTCCATCCCGCCGCCTTGGGCAAACGTGATTTCCAGCGGGCTGTGGAGCGCATTGACGCGGATGACCCCGACTATCAGGTGCTGTTTGAACTGCGGGATAAATACAAGGTCGCCCCTGTGCGCGCCCCGCTCAAATGGGTTCCCGCCGGCGTCGAGGTGCGCGGATTCCAGGACAATACCCTGAAACTGCACTTGCCTTATCACACCTTCGCCATCGTGGAGTTGGAGTAGCAAAACCTTCGGCTAAAAAAACTCTCATTCCGAGTTGAAAAACTGATTTTTTCGGCTAATTTAGGAATATATCCCAGATTGGACGAAAAAATCAACGCCAGAGGAATGTCATGTTCATTGATAGGCACATCCGAAAAGCCATTGAGGCGGCTGACCGTTTCTTTCCCGCCCTCCTGCTGACTGGTGCGCGCCAGGTGGGGAAGACAACCTTGCTGCGAAAACTTGCGAGAAGCGACAGGAAATACGTCACATTCGATGACGCTGGCCTGCGGACACTGGCAAAGGAGGATCCCAAGGGCTTCCTGGACCGCTTCAAGCCTCCCGTTCTGCTTGACGAGGTTCAATATGTACCAGGACTGCTGGGTTACATCAAGATGGCCATCGACGATTGTCGCTTCAGCGATCCCGACAACGCCAGGGGGCTGTTTTGGCTCACAGGCTCCCAGCAGTTCGAGTTGATGCAAGGGGTCTCCGACTCCCTTGCGGGACGCATTGGCATATTCGACATTGGAGGCATCTCCCAGGCCGAACTTTCTGGACGTTCGAACATCCCGTTCACGCCTGAAATTCCGATCGCCGAAGGCAGGCGGCCAGGAATCATGGAACTGTTCCGCCGAATATGGCAGGGGACATACCCCGAGGTTCTGAACGCCACGCATGAGGAGCGCAGCCTCTACTACTCCAGTTATGTCACCACCTATCTGGAGCGTGACATACGGAATCTCAAGAAAGTGCATGACCTTGACCGTTTCTACAAGTTCATCTGCTCCTGCGCTGCCAGGACGGGGCAGATGGTGAATGCCAGCGAACTGGCTCGCGACGCTGGCATCGACGCGACGACAGTTCAGGACTGGCTCTCCATCCTCAAGGAATCGCACATCGTTCACCTGTTGCCCCCATACGCCAGCAGCCTGACCGCCCGCCTGGTCAAGACGCCGAAGTTGTATTTTCTGGACACGGGGCTCTGCTCCTACCTGACGCACTGGCCGACGCCAGAGACATTGGAGGCTGGCGCGATGGCGGGCAACATCTTCGAGACCTGGTGCATCTCCGAGGTCATAAAGACATACTGGAACGCGGGCATGAAGATCGAGAATCTGTTCTACTACAGGGACCGAGACCAGCGGGAGATAGACCTTGTCATTGACACGGCGGAGGGCATCTATCCAGTCGAATGCAAGAAGACGGCCACACCGAAAGCCGATGACGCAAGGCATTTCAAAGTCCTCGGAAAACTCGGCAAGCCAGTCCTGAAGGGGGCGGTTCTGTGCGCCTGCGACACGAACATCCCGCTGCCGAACAAAAATGTCGTCTGCATACCCGCTTGCGACATCTGATGCGTAATCAGTGACTGATATTGGCCGCGAGGAGCGCGGCTTGCCAAACCCGCCGCCCGTGCCTTGTCTCATGGTCTGGTTTGGC
>JAFRLP010000421.1 GCA_017431185.1 Victivallales bacterium
ACGGATTCAAAGCTCCCTCCTTCCAGCGCTCCCCTCTGCAGGATGCTGAAAAAGACCTCCACCTGGTTCAGCCAGGAGGCATTGGTGGGCGTGTAGTGAAAATGGACGAGAGGGTGTTTTTTCAGCCACCTGTCATCCTTTTTGGAGTGAGTGCTGAGGTTGTCGAGCACGACATGGAGTTCGACTCCTGGATGCCACGCGACAACCTCGTTCATGAAGTCCAGAAACTCGCGCCTGCGCTTTCTGGACTTGTTGTCTGCCTTTACCAGCCCGGTCGCCACGTCAAGTGCCGCGAACAGCGTGCTGCTGCCGTTTCGCTTGTAGCGGTCGCTGAAGCCCAGAAGGGTTTTCCCGTCGGGGAAGCGGAGCCACCCCTGCTGCCTTTCTATCGCCTGTATGCATGGCTTCTCGTCTACGCAGATGACAACTGCATTCTGCGGGGGATTGAGGTAGAGGCCGACAATGTCCGCCGCCTTCGAGGCGAACTCGGGGTCCGTGCTGACGCACCAGGAGCGTCTCCGTGCAAGGTCAATTCCGTTCTTTCGCATGATGCGCCAGATCTGGTCGGCCTTGACGCCCAGGTGCCGCGCAAGCAGATTTCCGTTCCAGCGGGAGTAACCCTCCGGGGGCGCCTCGTCGAGCGTTGCAAGAACCAGGCTTTCAAACTCCCTGCCGTATTTGGCGGGCTGACCGCTTCTCGGCGCGTCACGCAGCCCGTCCACTCCAAGAGACGCAAAGCGCTTGCGCCACTTGATGACCATTGGCCTCGTGACGCCAAGACGCCGGGAGGAACTGGACACAGTCAGGCCGTCTGCGGCGTCGATGACAATCTGCGCCCGCAAGTGCGTGCGATGCTCGGATTTTCCAGAGTCAATGATCGCCTTGAGTGCCTGCCGTTGAACTTCTGTCAATGTAATGCACGTGTTCATTATCTACATCTCCTTTTGAATGGGAATGTAGATAATATAGCATGTAAACGAATTAAATCAATTGAGCACTAGCGGTGTATCCGAGGGTGGTCACCGTCAGGTCCTTGCCGATGGAGAAGGCTTCTCGGTTTTCTTCGGTTCCCAAATATCCAGCCGTGCCGTCGCCGCTCAGGTTCAGCCTGCCTGTGCCGTCCAGTTGAAGCGCGGTCTCCCCGGCATTGGTCAGACTGCGGTTGTTGCTCACTGACATGAGACCGTTGAGCGTGAAGTTGTCACCGATTTGGAGAGAATGGTTGTCGGTCACGTTCAGGGTGGCCTCCTCGCCGACTTCGACGGCATGCGCCACGACATCCACATCCAGCGCCACATCGACAGCCGTATTGATGTGCATCACCACATCCTCGCCGTTCGGGATTGCGGTCTGAAGAACGCTCTCTTCAGAGACCCAGTTGGTGTAGCCGAAATGGTCAGAATCTATGACATATTCGCCCTGCGTCCCCCAATGGCTGTCGCTCTTGACAATGGGGTCAGCGTCATGGTGGAAAAGGTCAAAAAAGTAGTTTTTCAACTGCGGCCTTCTTTTTCGGTACTGTTTTGCTCGATGGTGGACTTGGCAAATTGCCTTGCACCACATCACAGTTAATGGGAACGGCTGAGAACTTGTTCCTCGACTATGGATTAATATAATGTTATGGCCGGAATACGCAAGCAGGCAAAAACTTCAAAAACCTTGCCTTTTCAGGACGATGAGCTCCCTCCTTCTCTCCCTGGAGGCAATATCACTGGGGCTTCTGCGTTTATATGACCAAGTTCTCTGCTCTGAATAATCAATAGACGAAGGAAAGACATGAAGCATCTCATACCGTTTGTCATTTTGCTTTCGATGGCAATCCTGTCTGCGCAGGAGATGGAGTGCGCGGACGGCATGTGCGCCATTCCGCCCTCGCAGACCGCAAGCCAGGCGGGGACCTCGGCCATCCCAGACTGCATCTGCCTGTCGCCTGTCGCGGAAGTCAAAGTTGAGACGCTGCCCCAGAAGGCTCGGCTGAAAAAACTGGACGGCAAGACCATCGCGCTTGTCGGCGGCAGTTTCATGGCGTCCGTGACCCATTCGGAACTGAAACGGCTGATTCTGGCTGAGCATCCGACCGCGAAAGTCTATCTTCTCAGTGAAATCGGCTCTGCGGGGCCTTATCCTCGGCCTGGAGTTGTGCGCCGCGAGAAGGAGGAGTTCCAGAGACGGCTGAAGGATTTCCACGTGGATGCGGTCATTTCGGGAAACGGTGGCTGCGGGCTATGCACCCCGAAGGAGACCGGAAGCTGCATCGCGGCGGAGGTCATGGGCATCCCGTCCGTGATGATTGCCGCGCCTGGCTTCGTGAGGCAGGCGAAAACGACGGCGGCGACGGCGGGCATCGGCATTCTGCGTGTCGCGGAATATCCTGGCTCCTTTGCCTCCCACACACGGGAGGAACTTCGGAAAAACACCAGGGAGGTGCTCTGGCCACAAATCAGGAAGGCGCTGACCGAACCGCTTCGGCAGGAGGAGTGCACGGCCAGCCAGGCAGACGCCGCGCGTCTCGACCTCTCTGGCTCTTTCGAGGAGATTCAGCGCATCTTCCGCGATTCGGACTGGACGGATGGTCTGCCCATCATTCCTCCGACACAGGCGACCGTGGCGGAGTTCCTGAAGTTCACCGACCTGAATCCAGACCATGTGATAGGCGAGATTCCACCCGCGCAGCGTTCGGTCACGGTGCGGCACGTCGCGGTGAACGGCGTGATGGCGGGCTGCCCGCCCGAGTTCATGCCCGTCCTTCTGGCCTTCGCCGAGGCGATGAAGGACGGCTATTTTCGCCGCACGCTGGTCTCGACCCACGCCTGGACTCCATACATCTGGCTAAACGGCCCCGTCGCCAGCCAGCTTGGGCTGGACAGCGGCCAGGGGGAAATCTCCGAGCCGACGAATGCCGTGCTTGGACGATTCATCAGCCTGGCTCTTCTCAACCTCGGCGGCTACAGGGTCAAAGAGAACCGCATGGGTACCTTCGGCTACCTGGCGCCCTGGTGTCTGGTGGAGGACGACCAGGCAGCGCTGAACGTGGGATGGAAGCCCTATCACATGCAGCGTGGCTTTGCGCTGAACGAATCGACGCTCTCTGCGGCCTCGGCCATCAACTGGGGAAACAATCTCGTCCCCGCCACGTCAGACGCCGTGAGAATCAAGGACATGATGGCCTGGGACGCCGTGGAGAAGCAGCAGATGGCCGTGGGCAGCGGGATGCCCTGCGTTTACCGCACCTTTCTGCTCACCCCCGATGTGGCGAAGGCTCTTTCCAGCGTCTATTCCTCGAAGAACGCGCTGGAGAAGGCACTGCTGGAGACCGCGCGTGTTCCGCTGGCCCAGCGGGCGTTCGCCAACTACTGGGGGAATCCAGGCAGCTCCTTCGACGGCGGCAAGGCCTCCCTTGCGCGTCATCAGTCAAGGATTGCCCAGGAGGAACATTCGTCCACGACTGCAACGCCGCCCTGGCTGGAATGGACTGGCTTGAAGAGCGTGGAGACCGTCCCCGCCATGCAGGAGGGCAAGAGCGTTTTCCTGGTCACGGGCGACCCGACGCGCAACAAGGAGCTGTGCCTGCCTGGAGGAGGCTCCGCGACCGTGAGAATTGTCCTGCCCGCCGCATGGGATGCGCTGATGGCTGAGCGCGGATACAAGCCCCTGTCCAGTTTTTTCCTGACGTCGGACATGCGGCCAGACCGTCCCAGACCTTTTCCCAAAGGCTACTCCAGACCTGGTGTGCGTGGTGACAGGCAAGGCGGCAATCCGCGCCAGAATGGCCACTACAGACCTGATTATCGAGGCGAGGGGAAAGACAATGGACCATACCGTGGAAACGGGGAGCAAAGCGGAACTGGTGTCCGTCGCAGAAAGTCTCAGCAATAGCCACAAGGTGGCTTGCCCTACTTTTTCAGGAAGAGCATCACTGGCTGGTCTGTTTGGGGGGTGTCATCGGGATGGAACGCAGTGCCGTTCCAGAGAAAGATGGTTGGCGAAGCCTGGAGAAGTGCATTGTCCCAGGCAACCATCTGCCAGCCGTCCACAAGCGTCGTGATGTCGAGTCCGGGGCGGGCAGGATAGTGGACTCCCGTGAACGTCAGCTTGGCATTGCCGTCGGTCGAGAAAACCCAGTAGGCGTGTCCACGCTCCAGGCTGGAGACACGGATGTAGCAGCGGCTCACGGAGTCAAGCGCAAAGCATTCGGCATCAGATTTCTGGTTTTCGGCAACCAGCACATCCCACGGGATGGCGACCAGATTCCAGCCTGGCTTCTTTGTCGCAGGATAGACAGTCATCTCTTCCCCGCATTGCAGATTGAGGTGGACGGTATCGCTTTCCACGCGGAACTTGTCCATGGCGACGACATCATACGGGCTTGCGCCGTCAAGGACAGCCTTCAGGTCTGCGTCACTCTCCCAGGCAAAGCCGAGCATCGTGCCGTCGAGGAGCCGTTTGCAGAGGATTCTGCCACCCGGGGAAAGGATATTCCACGTGATGTCGTTTCCGTCCCGCGCGGCAACCTCGCATTTCGGCGGGGAGGCCTTGCTGTATGAACCTGGCAGGAGACGCACGGCGTAATTGCGTCCCTCGTAGGCATAGAAGCCGTAGGCGACCGCCACGGCGTCAGAGAGGCCGCAGCACTCCTCGGCAATGGGTGTCAGAATCCCCTGAAAGGTGACCGCCGCATCCTCCAGCTCTCCTTGCCCCTTCCAGATGTGGAAAGAGCCTGAGAATAATCCCTGCGCCCGATTGATTTGGAAACTCTTGAGTTGTGCGGACAGGAAAGTGTTTCCAGAGGCGACGATGGCATCCCCGTCTTCATGCGCCAGGATGCTCGGGACAAACGCGGGGGCCTCGGTTTCGTCGGGAAGCTCCGCCAGGAATGTGAAGTCGTTCTCGCCCGCAACCTCCGCGAGAGTGCGGGAGGCCTCATAGCGAACTCCCGTCACCATCAGTTTTTGCTCCTGTGCGCCATCAAACCAAGTTGTGTCTGAAGCTCCCTCGATGACGGAAGCACCTCCATCATCGACAATCGCTTCGGAGAGGAGGGTAGGGCAGGTGCTTAGGTGGCGCCCGTCGCCTAAATCGACGAACAGCGCGAGATGCGCCTTGTCTTCATTGGCGTCCTGGGTCAGAAAGGCGGTGCCTGTCACGTGGGTGCCGTCATGCATTTGGACATCGTAATCCACGGAGCCGTCTGCCTTGACGTCAAGGATGGTCCATCCTCGGGAGATGCCGTCCAGGTCCTGAGCGATACGGTACGCGATATGATATCTGCCGACAAAGCGCTCCGCGTTGTCCAGCCTCGGGAAGACAACGGGCTCCGCCTCGGCATCCTGCGCTTCGGAGTGGTTCGCCGCATAGAGGGCGTCGAACTGGTCGAAGTAGCTGTTCACGTCCTCCGCGCCTGTCCAGACCCCATCGGCGCGGGCGACGACCTCCAGCCCTTCGTAGAGGGAGCCTTGCCCTGTTATGGCGCGCGTCAGGATGAACGAGGGATATTCAATTCGCCCGTCTGGATAGTCTGCCGTGGGGGAGTTCCCGCGCGAAAGCGCGACTTCAATGGCGCGGGTTGCGGCCAGCTTGCCAGCGGCCTCCACGTCGGAGATGCTCCAGGTTTTCCGATAGCCGCCCGCCTGGGTGTCCATCAGGAGAGACGGACCGCTGCCGTTGCGGCGTCGGTTGTCCATCACCACCAGATAGTAATCGGCAGTGCGTTGCGCGAAGGTTTCCGTGGAGAGCGCAAGATGCTCCCAGCCAAGGCAGTGGGGACACCAGTGGACGGCTGCGAAATAGAGGAGGAGAGGCTTGCCGTCCTCACGGGAGGCGGCCAGCGCGGCATCAAAATCCATCGTCCACTGCCCGAGCTTTGCGCCAGTCCAAAGAGGATTGGTGATGGAACCCGCTTCCGGAGAGGAGGGCTCTTCGTGGTATCGCAAGGTGAACGAGACGCTTCCATCGGGCGAACCGCCCGTGCCCTGAATGCGGAGATAGTACAGCTGGTCGGTTGCCGAGCCGATGGGCGCGTCGAACCAGAAGCCGTTTGCCAGGGTGTCGAAGTTCACGGAGGTGACGCAGCCCAGCGCAGGCGAGACGGGGTTCCCGTCATACGTGTCAAACATCTCCGCCGTGAACGTGTAGTTCTGTGCGCTGGTCACCTTGGGATTCTGCGTCTCGAAGAAGTATCGCACGCCCTGATGCCCTGTGAACTTGAACCAGAATACAGGCTTTGCTCCAGTCCGTGACGGCGCACTGTACCGTTGCGTCCAGTCGGCGTCGTAATAGGCGCCGTTTCTCATCGGAAGGTGGTCGTCATCCCAGATGCGCCCCAGCTCCAGCGCGTCCCCGTATCCATCATGCTCCTGGGAGGGAGCCATCGACTCCCAGAGGTCATTCGGGAAGAACTTCTCGACCAGCGCAATGCATTCACGGGGCTTCCAACCTGCCTCTGCGCTCATCGACACTCCAAGCAGGTCAACGGAGACATCTGGGTATTTCAGCCCCGTCTTTCTGCCGCCTGCGTCCCAAGTCATCGTGCAGAGTTCCACCTGTGTCATGTCCAGGGCGCTGCTGTTGAGATTCGCGCTGTCCAGCACGTGGAACATCACCAGAAAAGGAAAAACGCTCCCTTTGTAGATGAAATCGCTGTTGAATGTCCGATATACGCTGCTTGCGTCTATTTTGTTTTGCATGCTAAGCAGAACAATGCGGTTCTCGCTGGCGAACTGCTTGAACTCCGTGGTGTTGAAAATACGCTCATAGAAGGACTTGCAATGGGCGCAACTGGTATGTCCGACCTCCACCAGAAGCGGACGGTTGTTCTCATGCGCATACTGCTTGGCGGCCACCGTGTCCGTGAGGATTTTTCCCAGCCACAGGTCTTCGTTGGAGGCCCATAACAGACTGCAGCAAAGGACAAACGTTCCCCATGCCCACTTCTGAATGAAAGAGTTCCGATTCGTCATCTATGATTCTGATGTGCGCCACGCCCAATGGACATAACACATTTTTTTAGTAGTGTTTATTCTAAAATATCCGCCATATAATATAGTGTTTTCTCTGTGAAATTCAAATACTACTATTGAAATAGTGTATTTTTGGGTACGGGGAGTGGGGCTGTTTGATTCGGCATTGCCGAATGCCATGAGAACTCGCCTGGGGTTATCTTTATCATTTTTTTGCTTTCGTCGCTGGGGATGCCAATGCCATGCAACTTTGGGAAATTACAGAGAATCATACTATTTTTATAAGGAATTGCTATATGTTTTCTGTCGTTTTTTTAGTAGAATTATAATATGCTAAATCCAGCCATTCTTCCTTTGCGGAGAACCATCCAAGATGCACAAGGAGTCGCAATGAAGCAATCAATACCTTTGGAGAGGGCAGAAGACGGCTACCGTCTTCAGTCCCTTCTGAAAATCCCAGAGTCAGGCGGACCGCCGCCCGCCGCCGCTTTCGGAATCGGATTCCGTGACACGGATGGGTCGGCGGTGGAATTCAGCGAGGCCGATTTCCAGATGCAGGCAGTTCTTCAGGACACCACCAGCTCCTTCCGTTTTTATGACAATCCCAAATTGCCCGAGATGGAAGTCGTGCTTTCCTTCCGCAAGACACCAGGGCGAATTTGTTGCTCCGCCCAGGTCATCGGCACGCATGAAAGCCTCATTCTGGAATGGCTGGAGCCTGTCAAGCCTGTCATTGACAAGACGGGGACGCAACTCGTGCTCCCCGTCAGCGAAGGCGTTCTGGTTGACCTGGAAACCGCATCCCGAAGGCAGCCCCGTCCAGCTAGTTGGCACAACTACACATTCTACCCTGGGGCAGTCGAGGCGCAGTTTTTGGCGGTCATCACCCAATGCCACGGCCTCTACTTTGCGGCGCATGACCCGACTCATGCAACTAAATTCATCCAGTACCGTCCGTTGGCCGATAGTCAGTTCCAACTGGTCTTCCGCTTTTACTGTGGCGATGGCAAAAACGGGGATTACCGCCTGCCTGGCGAACTGATTCTGGAGAAGTTCTCGGGGGACTGGATGGATGCGGCGGAGTTCTACCGAAACTGGATGGAGCACGATCCGCTGCTGCCCCCCAAAGGCGTGCTCCCGACACTGGTCAAGGACTCTCCCGTCGTGGTCATTTATCCTGTGCGGGGACGCGGCGACGACAGCGGGAAGATGGAAACCAACGAGTACTACCCATATCAGGCTGCCGCACCTGCCCTGGAAAGGCTGTCGGATGTTCTTGGCAGTAAGCTCATGGCTTTGCTGATGCATTGGGAGGGCACGGCTCCGTGGGCGCCGCCCTATGTCTGGCCTCCTTTGGGCGGCGAGGAGGCCCTCGCCAAACTCCGCGACTGGCTACACTCTCAAGGTCACTATCTGGGCGTGTACTGTTCTGGCTACGCCTGGACCCAATTCAGCTACATCGACCTGGACTACTCCCGTGAAGAGCAGTTCGAGAGAGAGCACTTGGTCAGAGAGATGATTCGCGGCCCGCACGGCGAACTGGACGCCTATATCTGCTGCGGCTGGGCCTCCCAGCGTGATGGCTTCGATTTGTGTCTGGGGCGGGAATGGTCGCGCCGCACCATCCGTACCGAAATCGGCAAACTGGCGGACTTCGGAGTTGACTATGCCCAGTTCTTCGACCAGAACATTGGCGGCGCCGCCCACTGCTGCTGGTCCAGGGAGCATGGCCACCCGCCTGTGCCAGGAGTGTGGCAGACGGCGGCCATGCGCACTCTGCTGCAAGATATCCACAAGGCATTTCCCCGACTGACGGTCGGCTGCGAGGCCGCCGCCGCCCAGCCCTACCTGGGCTTCTTGTCCTTCAATGATTTGCGCACCGACTGCTGGACATTGGGCAATTCCCGTTCCATTCCGCTTTACGCCTACCTTTTCCATGAGTACATCAACAATTTCATGGGCAACCAATGCGGTCTGGGCCAGCGGATCGATTTCCAGGCCTCCCCTGAAAACCTGCTGTGGCGTACCGCCAAGGCCTTCAATGCAGGGAATCTTCTGTCGGTTGTCCTCAAGGATGGCGGCAAAGTCCATTGGGGGTGGACTGTCCCCTGGGAGGCCTCGTCTGAACCTGACCAGGAGCACATTCTAGCCCTGGTACGCAATTTGAACATGCTCCGCCGAAAATACCCTCAATACCTTTGCCATGGCAGGATGGAGAAGCCCATGGCCAGGGTGGCTGGTGGCAAGTGGACTCTGCGGCTTCTCCAGAACAAAGGCGAGGAATACGACTCCTTCCTTCATTCCACCTGGCGGGCACCCGACGGCAGCCAGGCCATGTTCATCACCAATTTCCTGCCCCAACCTCAAAACGTCATCCTCACCTGGCAGGGAAATGTCAGGGAACTGGCACTTCCGCCGTTGAACGCAATTGTCCTGACCGAATCGTCACTGTCAAAGGAGAACCATCATGGCTAGACACTGCTTGAAAAACGCCCCCTCCGTCGTCGCTTCCGTTTTTACGCTCATCGAATTGCTGGTCGTCATCGCCATCATCGCCATTCTCGCCGCGATGCTGCTTCCCGCCTTGTCCAAAGCCAGGGAAAAGGCGCGGCTGTCCAGTTGCACGAACAATTTCAAGCAGGTGGGCATGATGCTGATAATGTACTCCATGGACAACGAGGACATCCTTCTGCCGTACAGGACTGGCGGAAATGTCAAGAACTTCTGCAACAACCGAGGTCTGGACACCGACGAGAGCGTCTCCTGGCTCTGGCTCATCCGCGGGGAAATCAGCGCGACACACGCTTGGGAAAAGATAACCGCCCTGGGCGCGGGCGAGGCATACATTCCAAAGGCCATGCGCAATGTGTTCAAGTGTCCATCCTCCATCTACAATGTCTCCATGCTGTCTGCGGTGCATTACGGGATGTTTCGGGAATACACGGGCGGTGAATACAACCTGGCTGGTTCAAAGGATCAGCTTGCGGTCAAGATCGGCAAGATGACGGCGGTCAAGTCGCCTTCCGCCAAAGCGTATCTCTGTGAAACCAAACGCTATTTGACTGCAGATGCATTCACCAGCAGAAACGACACGGGCGAGGGAGAGAGCCTTGGCGGCAACTACTACTGCTCCATCACGGGGGTAAGTGTTGCCAGATACCGCCACCGTGGCAAAACCAATCTCTCGTTTGTGGATGGCCACATCGAAACGCTTACGGAAAACCAGCTGAAAGCCGAAAACAGCAGCAATGACAACGGACGTCTTTCCATGCTGCTCGGTTATCCAGGCGTGATTGGCAAGTAGGGGTAACTGGGAGCGCTTATCATGAAAGATTCTCGACTGAAATCATTTGTCTTTTCAAATTTGCTGGCCATTGGCCTGCATGCGGGAACTTGCCTGACCATCCCACCCCAAATGCCGTGTCCGACTCTGGACGGCAAACTGGGGAAGCATGAATGGGACCTTGGATGCCGTCAGTTCGGTGTTATCTCCGAACCAAGCGGCAAGCTGGCATTGCGCCATGCAGACCTGTTCATTGGATCGGATGGCGAGCATTTCTACGTGGCACACCGCACCTGGCATCCCGCCCATCTCAAGGCACAGGATACAGGCAGTGTCCTGCTCAAATTCCGTTCTCCCACTGGCAAAGTGCTCTCGCTTCAATTCGATTCCAAAGGAAAAGAAGCCGCAGATGGTTGCCGCACGGTGTGCGCGACCGAACCACAATGCTGGACAAGCGAGACCATCATTCCCGCCGCCGCTCTGGGAGAAAAGCAGATAGCCGACGGCTCCGAATGGGGCTTCCAACTGGTTCGGAAGTTCGAGAGTCCCAGGGAAACAGCCCGTTTTGCAGACGGGGAGTTCGCAACACTCGTCATCCGCAAGGACGCTCCGCTCGTCAACTTTGACGGGATGGGCGCCAATTTCCCCAATTCCGTCGGGTACAAGATTCCTTGGACAATACGCAATCCTGGTCCGCAGACGGTGGAAGTTCGGGTGGAGTCGAACATCACCTCCATTGAGAATCCCTACGTCATTGACAAGAGGGCAACCATTCCCCCTGGCGGCCAGGCGATGTTCAGGTACGCAGAAGGCATTATGATTGCTGGGATTGAGCGTATGCTTTCTGTCCGTGTGCTTGATGCAGGAAAAAACCTTCTTCACGCTCGAAAGTTCGCCTGGGATGCCGCTCTGGGCGCCCGCTGGCGCAGGCCTGTGGAGGAAAAGTCCAGGTTGGACATCGCCGTACACCCCGTTCGGAACAAAATCAAGGCACGGGTCTATGGAGGGAATCCCGAACGGTTTGCGCAAGTCCAGTCTGTCCAATTCCAAATCTGCGACAGCGAGAAAAACGTCGTGAACCAGCGGGAGGCGGCGCGTAATGGCCAGGACGAGTGGCGGCTGGACTGGCCTCTGCCCAAACTGGCCAAGGGAAAGTATCATCTGGTCGCTCAAATCCGATACAAGGACGGCCAGAGCCTCCAGCTGACCCGTCCTTTCGAGATGGCCTCCTTCGCATGGGAGCACAATGAAATCGGCCTGGAGAGAACGGTCATCCCGCCCTTCAAACCTATTCGGGAACAGGGAAAGGATATCCACTTCCTGCAAACCGGCTACCGTCGGGCGGGTGTTTTGTTTGACGCCGTATATGCCCAGGGCGAGAACATCCTCGCCGCGCCGATTCGGCTGCTGATGGACGGCAAGGAGTTCCAGGTCAGGTCAGAGACCTGCCTGGAGCAGTCGGACGCGCACGTCGTGCATCGCGTGGAGGCCAGCCAGGGCGACCTGGAACTGGCGTTGCTCCAGGAGTTCGATGTCGATGGCTTCTGCAAGTTGACCATGACCTTCACGCCTGTCCATTCCGTGAATATCGGCAAGATGACGCTGGACATCCCTCTGAGGGGGGAAATCGCTCGGCTGTATCATGCCGTGGGCTCCCACATGCGGGCCAATCCATCAGGGTTTCTGCCCCAGCAGGAGGGAACCGTCTGGGAAAGCATCACGGGATTCCGTACATTGCCGAGCGGGTTCCGTCCCTACGTCTGGTTTGGGGATGCGCATCGGGGCATGTCCTGGTGCGCGGAGTGCCCGCAGGGCTGGAGCCGCCAGGACAATGCCTCGTCCCAGGAGATTGTTCGGCAAGGCGACGCGGCTATCCTGCGAATCCACCTGGTAAACCGTCCCTGCGTGCGGGAGAAACCCTTTGAGATGGTCATGGGGCTCCAGCCCACTCCCGTCAAGCCTCGTCCCCCGCATTTCCGCAAATGGACAGGGCACCTGTGGGGATGGAAGGAGTGGATTGAATTGGTCGGACACAATATCATGCACTACCACATCGCTGGCCAACGGCTGCTGACACCCAGCCAATACAGTGACGGGCTGTTCCGCCCCAAAGACGGCGACTACTCCTACATCGACTACATCGCCTCCCTGAAATGGCAGAGCAAGAGCGATGTGGAAAACGCGGCCCGCAAGTTCATCGCCAAGCACGGGATTCCCGAACCCACGCGGGGGGACCCGCTGATGTACTCGGCGACCAGCGGGGCCTTTCTGCTGCGCGACCACAATGCTCCCTTCGCCTACTTCAATCCGCGCGCCATGCATCAATGGCCTGAACGCGGGATGTATGCCGACGAGTTTTTCCTCGGCGAATGGCGTCCTGACGAACAGGTCTCCATCGACTACCAGTGCATTCCCACCACACCCTATATTGAGCTGAACCTCTGGGCGGAACGGGAGCTGCTGCGGCATGTCCCGAAGTTCACGGGAATCTACTATGACAATGTGAACGACCTGGAGGTGTTCGACCCCGAACTGGGGGACGGCACGCACGGGCCAGACAAACCCTTCATAAGCTACTGGAACATCTTCGGCATGCGCGAACTCATGCGGCGCACCGCCACCATGCTCTTTCAGGAAGGAAAGCTTCTGGAGGGATATCCCGCGCTGGCGCTCCATATCACCAATGCCAACATCGTGCCTGTCAACAGCTTTGCCTGCGCCACCCTGGACTGGGAAAACTATTTCGGAAACATGTTCTACCAGGACAGGTATCCCGAGCACTATGTGCTGACCCAGACTCTGGGACTGCAATGCGGCACCATCCCCATGGTCATCGTGCAGGCGTCTGGCGATGACGTGGAGTCCCGTGTGGCCAGCCTTCTGGCGGTGGCCTTTGCGTATGACCTGATGAACTTCACCGAGGCCGTCGGGCTGCCCAAGCCCGATTTCTTCAAGCAGGCGCTGACACGCCTGTACCAATTCGGCTACGGTAAGGAAGACACCGTTGTCATCCCCTCTTGGGAAAAGAACTGTCCAGCCGCCGCCACTCCCTCTCATGTTCGGACCACCTGGGTGCAGCGTGCCGACGGCGCCGCCATGCTCCTGGTCGGAAACCTGGGGGACGCCTGCACCGCCGACATCACGCTCTCTGGAGTTGGACGCGGGTTCAAATGTATCCGCAATGCGGAGACGGGGGAAACGGTCGGCGAAGGAACCCAATGCCGAATCCCCATCGCCCGTTATGGCTATGCGATGCTGGAGTTGATTCCCTGAAAGAACGGCGCCGCAATTCGTCCAAAACCTCTGAAGCAAGCGCAATTGGAGAAAATAAGAATGAAGATAAACTGTTTTGTTTGCACGACTCTGCTGACCCTTGCTGGTTCACTTTGGGCCAGTGGAAACATGCTTCCGCGCCTGACGCCGACAGACGAGGAACTGAAGGCCGCAGCCATTCCCGAACTGGCAGCACCGCTGGACATCCGCGCCCTTGACGGAAACCGGCTGGCCGTCAAGGCCGTTCTGCGGGATGGCCGCACTCTCTCCGCCGAATTCAAGGTCCCGATTGAGGGCGTGTTCGAGGTGAAGGACGAGGAATTCCCGACCTTGCAGCTTTTCCGTAAAGGAGCCCCCCAGTGGAGCCGCCAAAGTCTGAAGGATGTCTCGCCGCGGTTGGTTGTACCTGGCTCCATCGCCGTTGCCGACGCCCCTGGCGGAAAGGGACGGCTGTACCGTGCAGGCATCGACTTCTGGGTGGACGAGTTCCTGGGCCGCCTGGCACGGCTGGAAGGGGGCGAGCTGGACGAGCGTCCGGTCTTTGTCTCCTGGCGGGGAAGAATGCAGCGCCTGGACTCCGTGGCGCTGGTGGCCGGAAAACGCCTGGAGTACCGCAGGGGGGTGGCGAGCCGCATGATGCCCGTACCCCCGCCGTTGGGCAAGGATGAGGTCAGGCTGGCCAATGTCTTTCTGCCCTGCGGCACGACGGACGTTTCCGAGGACAACTTCTACCCCATCACCGAGCGTTTCTATCCAATCCGCCCCAACCCGACGGCTGAACAGCTGCTCCCCCGAACCATGGCCAGGCTGCGCAGCGGGGAACCCCTGCGAATCCTGGCCTGGGGCGATAGCATCACCAACGGCACGTACTTTCAGGGTTATAAAGGCAACCGATGGCAGGAGAAAGCCGTGGCAGGTCTGCAAAAACGATTTCCCAAGGCCAGGATTGAACTGAGAACCCTAGGTTGGGGCGGGCGTGGCATCGCCGATTTCCTGAAGGCCCCCTCGGGACACAAGTTCAACTACCAGGAGCAGGTTCTGGACAAGCGCCCCGACCTGGTCATCATGGAATTCCACAATGACTATGCACGGCAAGCCGAGGACGTTAGCAGGGACTATGAGAAAGTGCTGGTTGATTTTCAGGCCAGCGGAATCGAATGGCTGCCCATGACTCCTCCATTTACTGCGGGTAATCTTGGCTTGTCCTTTCCCGCAAAGGCGCAGAAGAACATTCAGGAAACCTCATGGCCACTGGTGACGATGCTTCGGGAGTTTGCAGGGCAGCATGAACTGCCGTTGGCCGAGGCGCATGAGCGCTATGTCCGCATCTGGCGCCAGGGCATCCCCCGTCTCACGCTGTTCACCAACCACTACAACCACCCCGCTGCCGAGGGCATGCAGTTGCTGGCCGACGCCGTGCTTGATGTGTTTCCACAACAATAAGGGGAGGGTTCTCCGTTGTCGTCGCAGATCATTCAATATAGCAGTCACTACTACTTCACTTCCCAACCGCCTCTTCGGGTGACCATCGGCATGAGCGGGAAGAATTCCACGGAGGTGCCGTTGCATACCCATGACTTCGTGGAACTGGTCATCATGGTGCGCGGGAAAATGGTGCATGACATACGGTTTCAGGACGGGACCTCCCTCTCCTACGGGGTATGGCCTGGCAACGTCTTCTCCGTCCTGCCAGGGGAGACGCACGGCTATCGTGGCACGCAGGACAGTTTCTACTACAACATTCTGTTCCTCCCCGATATGCTGAATCCGCTGAAGGACCACCTGGAACGGGAGAGCGCGTTTCAGGAGCTGTTCTGCGTCTCCCGTCCCCGCAGCAAGATTTATATTCCGCTTCAGCAGCGCACGAAATTGGAGGAATGCTGTTCGCGCATCATCTCCGAATTCTCGAATTGCGCGATTTGCTACGGGCTTTGCGCCCAGGCGGCCTTCCACGAGCTGGTGGTTCATCTGTGCAGAGGCGGCAAAGTCCTGTCGCAGCCAGGCGACAACGTTCTTGACCAGGGGCTGCTTCAGGTCATTTCCGCGATGGAAAGCCATCCCGAAAGGCATTTCGCGATTGCCGATCTGGCCAAGACCGCCTGCATGTCCGAGTCGTTGTTCTATGCGCGGTTCCACGACACCACGGGACTCTCGCCCCAGGCCTACCTGCTCAACCTGCGCCTGGAAAAATCGATGGACATCCTGCGCAACACCGACCAGAGCATCGCCGCCATCGCCGCCCAGTGCGGATTCTGCGACAGCAATCATTTCATCAAGCTGTTCCGCAGAAGAAACAACCTGACCCCGTTGCGCTATCGCCTGCAGTTC
Organism: Victivallales bacterium; assembly: GCA_017431185.1. The sequence goes on from JAFRLP010000421.1 coordinate 15,841, forward strand.
CGTTGAACTTCCGTAATCCCTTGTCAGGATAATTGCTTATATTGTGGGGGGCAATTTTCCCTTCCAAACAGAAGGGTTCACTTGAACGCCTTCGCGATTTCCTTCATGTGCCTGGGGATGTCGATGGACTGCGGGCATTTCCTCTTGCAGGCGCCGCATCCGACGCAGGACGATGCGCGTGAATCCTCCTGCATGGCATCATAGACCAGCTTGGCATGGAACAGCGGCAGGCCGCCCTTGGTTTGATTCAGGAGGCCCAGATTGCGTGGAATGTCAACGCCTGCTGGACACGGCGAGCAGTAGCGGCAGGCGGTGCAGGGAATCGCACCTGACTTGCGGTAGGCGGCAAGTGCCTGTGCGATGACCTTTCGCTCATCGTCGCTCAGCGGGACTAGCCTAAAACTCGTATAAAGCAAACACAAAATCCAGCTTAGGCTTCCTAGGACGCATTTTTTCTGAAAAATCATGCGTCTTTTTTCTTGTTTTGTTTAGTGTACGCATTATATTATATACGTCCATTAAACAAGAGGAGTCAC
>JAFRLP010000422.1 GCA_017431185.1 Victivallales bacterium
GGGCTGACTTCACCCAGGCTATAGCATCCCGTCGTGAAGAAGCGGCTCAGGATGTCATTCTCGTTGGTCGCCAAAACCAGCCGGGAGATTGGCGCGCCCATCCGCTTGGCCACGTAACCCGCGAAGATGTCCCCGAAATTCCCCGTGGGGACGGTCACCTGCACGGCTGCGGCCCCCGTGGCGTCCTGCACGCGGAAGGCGCTCCAGAAGTAATAGACCACCTGGGCCAGGACCCGTGCCCAATTCACGGAATTCACCGCGCCCAGGCTGTATTTCCGCTTGAAGGGGATGTCATTGAACACGGACTTGAGCACCCGCTGCCCGTCATCGAAAGTGCCTGTGACGGCAATGCAGTGGACATTGGAGTCCGCCACCGTGGTCATCTGCCGTTCCTGAAGGGGGCTGACCCGTCCTTCGGGGAACATGATGAAGATATCGACTCCTGCCTTGCCGCGCACGCCGTGGATGGCCGCGCTGCCGGTGTCGCCGCTGGTGGCGCCGAGGATGTTGAGCCGCCCGCCCGTGCGTTTGAGCTGGTGCTCGAAGAGATTGCCGAGGAATTGCAGGGCCACGTCCTTGAAGGCCAGGGTGGGACCGTGGAAAAGTTCGGCGACATAGACGCCTCCCACGGGGACAACGGGGATGACCTCGGGGGTGTCGAAGGCGTCATAGCTGCGGTTGATGAGTGTGCGGAGGTCGGACTCCGCGATGGACTCGCCGACGAAGGGGCTCATCACCTCGTAGGCCAGGTCACGGTAGGAAAGTTTGCGCCAGGAGTCCAGTTGCGCGCTCACATCGGGGATTTCGGCGGGCAGGAGGAGGCCCCCGTCGTCCGCCAGACCCATCATGACCGCCGCCGGAAAATCTACGGGGGAGACGCCCCCGCGTGTGCTGATGTACTGTGGTTTCATGCTCGATGGTTCAAGGTTGAATGAATGGACATAATGTAAGCCATTTCCGTCGTAATTCCAATCCATAAGTCAATAGAGGTATCAGTAATTGAAGGATTGTTTAGACATCGTTTTTATGAATAGAGTCTCCTTCATTGAATATGTGGGAATTGACAAGATTCAAAACATAAGAGCGATTCAACCAGTAGCAATATTTCTTGGCTTTTCCGCCTTGGGGAGTTGCTGTTGTGTCTGCCGCGTTTTTCGCCTTGGGGCGAACATGGCAAACAGGATGTTCTGAGGATTTCAAAAAGTGATTGTAGTCTCCGATTCGCACCTTGTCACGTGTATCACGCCAAAATGCTTTTGTTGCTTCCATGTCCTTGTGTGGCATAGACCAGAAGAATATCTTTGCAAGTACGGAATCTTCAGGGGCGCCCCCCTGCGATTTGCGAAAGACAATGAACAGAAAACGTTTTGCGGCTATTGTCTCATACCAGTCCGAATCTTCCCATTCGTCCTCATCCACAATCTCACCATATTTAATTGACTGGAAAGACATGGCTTCCTTGAGAGTGCCATTATGTTCAAGGCGTATCGTTTTAAGTTGCAGGCCGGCTTTTTCAAATTCCGCAATGTGGCGTTCCTTCACTCCAAGGATTGCCCGACAAACGGAATATGAAACAGCCTTGGGACTTGAAGAAATCGGGGTCTTGAGTTTGTTGGCGATTTCAGCGACAGTCATTCCAATATACGGAAGAAAACGCCGCTTGACCAGTTGCTCGAATGTCTCGCCTTTTTTGTATTCTTGAATAGACTTGACGGCGTTGCCGAGTGCCGTTTTCCTCTTCCTTATTGCATTTTTCTGACTTGCTGTCATTTTAACCGCATCGAACATTTCGGGATAAGAAAGCGAATCCACGATTATGTGGTTCAGGTATGCAGACTTGATAGAGTATGCACGTTGGTCTGCGAGGACTCCTCCTTCTTTTTGCCTTTTTTTGTTTCCCCCTCCTTTGCTGCCCTTCACGCAAGCGGCAAGGTAGAGGGTGTCACCTTCTGACAATTCATGCGCAAGTCCCCTGGCAATCTTTTCATGAATGACATTCCAGTCATCCTTGAATATTTTAAGGTCATCCTCCGGAATTTTCCAAAGCCTGATGATTTTAAAAACAAAGTCCAGGTTGTCAACACCTGCAATGTGCAGGTAGAACATCAGAAGGAGCAATGCGTTTTTGCGAGTGAAACTGCTAGTCTCGAAATTCTTGTCGGATTCTTCAAGATAATTGATGATATTCAGGACAAGTCGTTCTTTGGAAACCATGCTTCCATCCTTGACCCTTTTCAGCGGTGTGCATTTCAATTCCACTCCCGCCTCTCTAAAATCCGCCTCATTTGTGCTGTTTATCTCATAGCCGAAATGGTAATGCTCAACACACTGCCCAAGTCCACCTTTCCCTGTGTTCAGCGGAGTTGCGGACGGATATAATTCATGTATCGATTTGCCAAGTAGTTTTCTTGCATGGTTGAGAATGCTTTCGGATGAGGTTTTGTCGTATGGCGTCTTTGACATTGTTCAAATCTTTTCTTTTAAGACAAGTGCTATTCTTTCCACAATGCCTGTGACGAGTGCATTGCCCATTAAAAATGCACGTTTGCCGTTTGACGCATTTTGCGTGTGATTGTCCGGGAACATATTCAGTCGTTCCAACTCAAGGGGAATCAATCGGCGGTAGCGTCCGCTCGGTGTGAGGATGACATGCTTGAAACGCGAAGGCGACGCGCCTCCCTCGCCTGTGATGATAGTACGTGAGGGCTTGTCGAGGGGGTCGGGGAACGCCATGCCTCCTTCGGTGTAATGGTATTCAAAACCTTCTGGTGTTTTGCGCTTTTCGGATTTTGGCCCTTTTAAATATTTCCATTCTTCGAGTGCCTTGTCGTCTATGAAGAACTCTTCGGGGACTTCACGTTCGTCAACAACCAGTTGTCCAAGGGTGAGATGCGTTCCCTTGTAGAGCGGCGAGACATCCTGCGTCCAAACGTGTCTGGCCTGCATCAGTCCTGCATCCCTGAACGGACTTGTCTTTGATGCATCCTTGTTGAAGCTGTTCGTTATTTCCAGGAGTGTTCCTCTTATGTCGAATTGGGAAAGTGTCGTCCCATCCTTTGGTTTTGCGGCGAAAGCCTTTCCAATCACGCTGTTTGCAAGAATCCAGTCGGCCTCCTTGCCTTTTGAGGCCAAGGCCTCGTTGGCGAGCGATGTTCCATCGCGGTAGGCGACAATGTAGGTGCGTTTCCTCCGCTGCGGCATTCCGTAGTCAGCGGCATTTATGACTCGCCATTCGACCATGTAGCCTAAATCTGAAAGCGAGGCGAGGATAATTGCGAAATCTCGTCCTCTTTGCGAGGCTGGCGATTTTAAAAGGCGGTCGACATTTTCAAGGAAAAGATAAGGAGGGGGGCTCTCGCTGTCATGCAGGATACGGTGAATTTGCCACCATAGGATGCCTTTTTTCCCCTCAATGCCGCCGGAGTTCTTCAGTGTCGTCGCTACGGAATAATCCTGGCATGGGAAACCACCCACAAGCAAGTCTGCGTAGGGAATTTGCGAGACGGGGACAGTCGCAATGTCGCTGTTCGAATGTCCTGCGTTCCCAAAGCAATTTTGGTAAACGATGGATGCGTCCTGCCGTTTGGTTGTCGGTTCCCATTGGTTGTTCCAAACAGTCATGAATCGGTTAGAAGCCCTTTCGAGTCCAATGCGAAAACCTCCCACGCCTGCAAAAAGCTCCACAACACGTATGGGAGAGGTTCTTGTGTGCATTGACGTATCGTGTAGTTGTGCGGCAACGGCTCGGCTGTATTCCGCAATCGGTGTGCATAAGTTTTGCTTTGGGTGGACAATACTGACATTATTCTCCTCCATCCAAGCCAATCGCATCTCCGGCAAGTCCCAGAACGTCATCTGCTCCGCCGTCGAGTCGCAGACGTTCAGCGGTTTCGGCTGCATCTCGGCGTCCGGGTAGTCTCTCGTTTTTTTGGGTCTCGGGTCTTTCATCCTAGTAGTTTCTGATGAGCAGTTCGGTTATTTTTCCGCGTTTGTCGGCCTTTGAGTTGATTATCCGCATGGCGTCAACTCTCTGGATGTTGAAGCCGGAAAACAAATCGTCGAAGAAGTTGTCGCATTCGTTTGTGTTGTGGGGGTCGGAATTTGAGAGAAGCCATTGGTTGCCGGCCTTTGCCAGCCGTTTGGTGAAATTTGCCAGTCGAATTTGCTGTTCGTCTCCAAATCCATGTTTTGAATAGGCCGTAAATGCGGATGTTTGCGTCAAAGGTCGATAAGGTGGGTCGAAATAAAAGAATGCCGCGGGAGAAATGAAATTCGCGACCCTCTCGAAATCGCCACACAGCACTTCGACTTTTTTCAGGGCTTCGCTGTCGGCTCGAATCGTTGCCTCGTCGCAGATGAGCGGATTCACCGCCTTCCCGAAAGGAACGTTATATTGTCCTTTGGAATTCACACGGTAGAGGCCATTGAAGCAGGTACGGTTGAGGAAGATGAATATAGCCGCCGTTTCAACCTTGTCCGCAGGGTGGGAGTTATAGCGGTCTCGCTTGTCAAGGAAAAGTCTCCTGCGTTTCTCTTCGCTTTTCAGTGCTCTATACTGTGCATGGAAATCTTTTAGGGCTGAAATCAGTTCTTCCGGACGCTCTTTTATGACGCGGTAGCAGGTGATGAGGTCGGTGTTGAGGTCGTTTATCACGGCCTTGCGGACATTGGGGTATTTGGAGAGGATGTGGAACAGCATCGCGCCGCCGCCGACGAAGGGTTCGACATAAACCAAATCCTTGCGCGTCGAGAAGTCGGAAGGAAGCATTCCGTCAAGTAGTTCAAGAAGCTGTCCTTTTCCACCTGCCCATTTGACGAAGGGTTTTGCCTGTCCCTGGGACTTTTTGGCGACCGTGCCCGGAACGGGAACGAAATCAAACCTCGTCTCCGGCAAGTCCCAGAACGTCATCTGCTCCGCCGCCGAGTCGCAGACGTTCAGCGGTTTCGGCTGCATCTCGGCGTCCGGGTAGTCTCTCGTTTTTTTGGGTCTCGGGTCTTTCATGGACTGATATTGAAAATTGCCGTCGGCGCGATGCGGTTGGACTCGTGCCGCCAGTCGGGTACATCCCCGCGTTTCCCTGACACCCTTGGACTACAGCCGTGTCCAGGCGAGTGGGGCGAGTTCTTTGGCGGACAAGTCGGGCAGGACGGCCTGGAGCCTGTCCAGGTCATCGCGCAGGTGGAACTCCGAGAGGGGCTTCCTGAATTCGTCGTGATGCGTGGGAATCAGATACCGGCATTTGACGGAACGCTGGAGGAGCTGGGGAAAGCCCTCCTTCCAGCGGCTGATGCCGCAGAGGCACACGTCGCACTCAATCGGCTGCGCGCTCTCCAGGAAATTGGCGGAGCCGACATTGAGGACGCGCAGACCGTCCGCCTGAATCAGGAAGGCGAAGACCTCCCCGCATCGCCAGTTGTCGGCCAGGGTCAGGCTTTCGCGTGGGGGAGGCGCGGCGTATCCGGGCGCCTCGTCCGTTTGGCCCATGTGGCGTGACTCCAGCGCTTGGACGGTGACCCCGCCGGGCATCTCCAGGGTGTCGCCATAATGGATTTCCCGCAGATTGCCTTCCTTCACCCCCATTGTGCGCATGATGTTGCAGGCTGTGCGGGAGGCGTACAGCACGGTGTCGGTTTTGGCGATGACCTGCGGCATGTCCGCCAGATGGTCCCAGTGCGCATGGGTCATGAGCATCCACTGCGGGCGTGATTGGATGTACTTGTCCACCTCCGCCGGTATGTTCAATTTCTCGCGGTCACGGCTGACATAGAGGTCAACCGCGAAATCCGTCCCGTTCGCGCACCGGAATTCCAGGGCATTGATGCCATACCATTTGACTTCCATGGATGTTCTCCCAAAGTTGGTGGTCTGTGTCAGCGTGCTTTCAGCCAGGCGGTGGCAAGCGGCGCGTCCTGCGAGGCCAGGGCGAGGTGGACATCCGTCCGCGAGAGATGCGCCAGAGCCTCCTGTCCGCTCCGCACGGCGATTTCAGGGGTGTTGCATTCGCTGGACATGTGCGCCAGAATCACGTGTTGCGTGTTTTCCGTCACCGTGTGCTCCAGCAGCTGCGCGGAGGACTCGTTGCTGAGGTGCCCATGGCGTCCCATGATGCGCTGCTTGACGCTCCAGGGACGCGATGAGGCCGCCAGCATGTTCAGGTCGTGGTTGCTTTCGACGACCAGCGTCCCGCAGTCCCGCAATTCGTATTCCACTGTGGAGGAGACGTAGCCGACGTCGGTGGCCAGGGCCACCTTGACTCCCTGGCAATGGACGGCGAAAGCCACGGGGTCCTCGGCGTCATGGGGGATGCTGAAGGGGCAGACGCCAAAGGGGCCGATGTCGAACGAGCCGCCGGCCACAAAGGTGACGAACTGCCTCAGTTGGCTGTCGCGCGCCCGCAGGATGCCGGCGCATTTGGTGGTGGCGTAAACGGGCGTGTCCAGTTTTTTGGCGCAGACCCGCAGCCCCCTGACGTGGTCCTCGTGCTCGTGGGTCACGAGAATGGCGTGGAACCGCAACCCGTCCAGTCCTGCGTTGTGCAGCCGCGCCTGCAATTCTCGCGCGCTGAATCCCGCGTCAATCAGAATGGCCTCGCCACCGCAGTGGATGACGGTGGCGTTGCCTTTGCTGCCGCTGCCCAGGACGGTCACCCCGACGTAGTGTTCCGAGCGGAGCGCCTCTTCGGCAGGAGGAGGGGGGACGTTGGCGGAAATCCGGTCACTCATGCCTGGCCACCTCCAGCGTCTGCCGGGCGACCTCCTTGCTTACGCCGCCCTGCCCTGCCCCGCCCTGCAAGGCGTTCTCGCAGGCGCGCATTCCCTCCAGGGCCTCCTGGCGACGCGCGCCGCCAGGCAACAGCGCCAGCGTGGCGGGCGCCAGGTTTTCGGGGATGGCGCGGTATTGCAGGAATTCCTCGAACACAACCCTGTTCGTGACCAGGTTGGCGATGGAGACATGGGGAATCTTTATCAGGCAACTGGCGATTTGCCAGGTCAGCCAGTTGAGCCGGTAGGCCACCACCACAGGCAGGCCCAGCAACGCAGCCTCGACCGTGACGGTTCCGGAGGCGGCGAGTCCCGCGATGGAGGAGACCATCTTGTCTCTGGCGTCTCCCACGGAAATGTCCAGCGCGTTCAGAAACCCGTCAGGCAGATCCAGGTTTGGCATCATCGCCTGCACCTGAGCCAGGCTGCTCTGCCGTGCCAGGGGCATGGCGAAATGCAAGTCCGGACGCAGCGCGTGCATCTGTGCCGCGGATTGCAGAAACACCGGCAGCATGCGCTGGATTTCCGAGGAACGGGAGCCTGGCAGCAGAACGACCTGCTTTTCGTCACGTGTGCAGACGCGCTCTCTCCATGGGGCCAGAATCTCCAGCAGCGGATGTCCGACAAACCGCGAGTCCAGTCCCGAGCCGTCATAGACCGCCGGCTCAAAGGGGAAAATGCAGAGCATCCTGTCCACGCAGGCGGCGAGTTTGGGGATGCGTCCCTTTTTCCAGGCCCAGACCTGGGGGCTGATATACCACACCACGCGAATCCCCAGTCTATGCAGCCGCTGGGCAAGGCGGAGGTTGTAGCCAGGGTAGTCGATGAGCACCGCCACGTCGGGCCGCTCCTGCTCGGCGCGTCGGACGGTCTCCTTGAGCAGCCGGCAGAAGAAGGGGATGCTTTTCAGCACCTCCCAGAAGCCGACCACGCCCAATTCCGTGGAGTCGGTGAACAGTTCCACCCCTGCCTGTCGCATCAGGGAGCTGCCCATGCCTTGCAGGCTCACCTCCGGCTGCCGGATGCGCAGTTGCCGCGCCAGTTCCGCGCCGTAGGAGTCTCCTGAAGCCTCTCCCGCTATGATCCATATTTTGCTCATCTGTCGAACATGCCCTCTGAAATGTCGGGGTGGTCGGCGGCCCAGCGGCGGAGATGGGAGAGCAGCGCGGTGCAGCTTTTGATGCGGAGGTCACGGCGCGGAATGGTGCAATTCCGCAGAATCTGCGCCAATTCAGGGTAGGGCGCCAGTTCAGGTATTTCGATGACCTGCGGTTGGTCTTCGTGCTCAAGGCGGTATTTGGCCTCCTGCCATGTCTTGCTTTTCAGCAGGCTCTCCTGGGGTTGGTTCAGGCTTTTGCCGCCGAAGAACACAGCCAGCGTGACTCCCAAGGCAAAGATGTCGCTGGACTCGTCCAGGATCTCCTTGCAGATTTGTTCAGGGGAGAGAAAACCGCCGGTGCCGGTCACGGCGGTGGGCCGGTACCCGTTCATCACCGTCACGCCGAAGTCAATGAGTTTCACCTGGCCGTTCACCAGAATGTAATTCGACGGCTTGATGTCCAGGTGGATGAATTTATGCTGGTGAACGTAGGCCAGGGCATTGACGGTCTGCACCATCACTTTCAGCTTATCCTCGAAACTGAGGTTGCGCGCAACCATCCTGTCCGATAGGTCATGGCCGTGCAGGGCCTCCATGATCAGGTCATAACCGACTTCCATGCCCAGTGTGCTCACCTTGCGGAGCGCATAGATATGGACGATTGGCAGTTCGCCGTCCGAATACAGCGCCCTGGCGGTGTTGAATTCGTTGAGGATATGCCGTTTTTTGGTGTGGTATGGCACGTTCTCCAGCCGTTCTTCCTGCTTTTTCGTGACGGAATCCCCAATCCAGTGGTTGAGTTTGTTCCGTATCGCCTTGACACAGAGTTCGTTCCCCTCAAAATCTCCCAGATAAAGCACGCTCTCCGCACCCTTGGCCATCATCCCTCCCAGTTTGTAGGGCGACTCCTCCGCCAGTTTTCGCAATTTTGCGTGGTCAAGCGGCTCTGGTACGGGAGCGGGTTTCCTGGAGCCGGGGAAAGTTGGTGCAGGAATCTTTTCGCCCGGCAGGGCAGGGGAGGGCGGCTTTGTCCCCGCCAGGGCAGGGGAGGGCGGCTTTGTCCCCGCCAGGGCAGAGGAGGGCGGCTTGCTCTGATTGGCGGGCGACTTGGGAGCGATTCCCGGTGATTTTTTCCCTGTGTCTCCTTGGTTCAGGTATTTTCTTTCCTTGGGTACGGTTGCCTTGGCGTCCTTCAGGTCCGTTGTCGGCGGGATGGCGCTCTCCGTTGTCGGCGGAGTCATTGGCTCTTCGGTCAACACGGGCTGGACAGTCTCGGATATTGTCCGGTGGGCTGGTGCTGATGGTTGGGCTGGTTTTTGGGGAACCGGTTGCTGCACAAGGTATTTTCGTCCCGTTATGGCCGCCATTCCCGGGCTTAGGTTAAGGTATTTCCTTGTATTCTGGACTACCTTGCCTCCATTGGATTCCTGTTCCTTCCTGGAGGGTAAGTCCGGTGTGTTCAGTTCCTTTGTGTCACCCATGGTTTACCCCTATATATGTCGTATGTCACTTTTTGCATGACAGAGTATTTTCCCTTTTTTGGCGGTCTTTTCCCATATTCTTGCTCTTGGCAATCATCGGTTTTCGCCTTCGCCCGAGGCAAAAACCGTGATTGCATGAGTTTTCAGAGTTTGCCGAGTCGCCTCAGCGTCGCCAGGATGTCCTCTTCGGCGGCGTTTCCGCCTTGCTGCTGGTACGCCCGCTTCGTCTCGTCCTCCAAATTGACGCGCAGCGGCTGCAGGACATTGCTTTGCTCGATGGTTTTCTTGACTTTTGCCTGGATATGCTCTTCGCTGGTGTGCTTGAAATCCTCCACCAGTTCCTCGGGTTTGCGCGAGTACAGGACTGCCACCGTCACAAACGGCTTGACCAGATCTGGGTTCTCCACCACGCTATAGACAGGGGAGACATGGATGGAGTTGAAGTACTCCAGGATCGGATAGAACATTGTGGGGTCCCCTCCCTTGGGCACCTCCACCAGGAACATCGCCTCGATGGCCGCCTCCGGCGGCAGCAGGAACGGGTTGGCCGCATTGGCCAGCTGCTCCCCGAACGGCTTGCCCTCGTCGTAGTCAAAGTAGGTGAAATGGTTGAAGTACGGCTTGGAGAGGAAGAGGGTGAAGTCCTCGTGGTCGATGTGTCCGTCCAGCAGTTTGTACAGGTCATTCTTGTCGGGAATGGCGAGGAAGGTCTTCAGCGACTCTATCAGCATGGTGTTGTAGGCGTCCTCTGAGATTTTCTCCTCGAATTTGCGGCGGTTGCTGAACAGCACCATGTTCCCCGTGTTTCCAGAGTCTATCGCCGCTGACACTGGCCCGGTCAGGAACGCTATGGTGTTATCGACGAATTCGCTGGACTCCAGCCTGGCGTAGGGCAGGACAAAGGCGAAGAACGTCTTTTCGGCGATTTCCACATTGTTCAGTTCACTGATGTCCTTCAGGATTCCCGACGTGATTCCGTTTCCCGTGCCGCCACCCGACGAGCAGAATATCATCTGCCCCTTGATCTTGTCCCGAAGTTCCCGCCGGTTCGAGAGATAGGCGTCCTTCCCTATCTCGGGGTTCTTGCGCGAACCTCTGAATTGACCATGTTCGGCACGCACCGTCGCCAGGATTCGCTCTGCACCGCCTGGCACCTTGTTCAGTTCTGTCTCGGAGACGTTCACCAGAATCGCTTTGCTGTCCAGTTTCGCCGCCAGTTTCGACCCTGCTCCACCAATGCCAATCGCCATGTCACTTTTCCTTCAGGTAGTTGGATTCTTTCAGCTGGTATCTTTTCTGCGTGAGCATCTCCTGCAACGCCTTCCCACCTGCACGGGTGATATAGACGTTTTTCCGGTTCGCCTCTTCACGCACATCCAAAAAACACAGTGTCTGCAACGCCGTCACCGCCGCTACCGCCGTCTGCTTTGTCCGCGTTATCCCCGCCGACTTCAGGTCGTCAAAGATATTCGTGATGTTGTATTTCCTCCCTTTCCCCTCCCCTTGCGCTGACCAGTAGAGTATCAGGTAATGGCTCTCCTGCAACCGACCCACCTGCTCCGATATCAGCCTTCTGATTTCCTCCGTCGTCAATTCCATCGCTCTCCCGCCTTTTCCTTTGTCTCGCCCGCCTTTCTGCTCCTGAAAGCCTGTTCCTTTACATTCATTTTCCTATAGAGGCAATTGCATAACTACCGTCCAACCGCCAAAACGCCGCAAGCGATGGAGAAAAACGAATACTCGGCGTA
>JAFRLP010000423.1 GCA_017431185.1 Victivallales bacterium
AGTAGCCCAGATTGGCGTGCTTCACGAACACGCCAACGGCAAAATGTACACCCTCCGCAAACTGCCAGACATCTTCGAGGTCGCTGGCTATGTGGATGACCGGGAATTCGCCACTACCCCGCACATCGCCTCCGACGTGGTGCGCCCCTACGAGGGCCTGCGGAAAATGACGCTGGACAAAGTGCTCTCCGACTCCTCCATCCAGGCGGTCACGGTCGAGGTGCCCAACAACGAGCTCGTGCCAATGGCCCTGCGCTGCATGGAACGCAATCTCGCCATGCACATGGACAAGCCCGCAGGACTTGACCTGTCCCTTTACAAGATGTTGCTGGACGGCTGTGCCGAGCGCCGCATCTCCTTCCAGATGGGCTACATGTTCCGCGGCAACCCTGCCTTCCGCTTCGCGCTGGAGGCCATCCGCAACCGCTGGATCGGCGAGGTCTGCGAACTGGAACTGGACATGAACCACTGCTACGGCGGCGAGCCCTACCAGGAGTATCTGGGCAAGTTCCCTGGCGGCATCATGTTCAACCTTGGCTGCCACCTGATTGACTTCGTGGTCGCCGCCCTGGGTGCGCCTCAAAAGGTGACGCCGTTCCTTCAGTCGGCGCCGGGCGACCCCGCGCACATCCTCAACAACTGCCTGGCGGTGCTCACCTACCCGCATGCGACAGTGACTTTGCGGGCATGCAGCCGCGGACGTTCCGTCGCATATCGCCGGATGTGGATTGTCGGCACCAAGGGCGAAATCTCCCTCTCCCCGCTCGAACGCTTTGACGGAAAGCCTTTGGAAATGAGCCTGAACCTTTCGCAGGGAGCCGCCGGCCTCCCCCCTGGCACTCATACCCTGCGGTTCACTGGGCAGGACGACCGCTACGCCGTGCAGCTCAAGGAGTGGGCGGGCATGATCCGCGGAGAAACGCAGTCGCCCTACTCTTTTGAGCACGACTATCTCGTCCACGAAATCACCCTTGCCGCGGCAGGATACCAGCCTTGGAGGTCATAACCATGCATGCCTTGACTCTTGACGAGCAACGCAATTTTGTCTGGCAGGAACTGCCGGATCCTGTGCCTCGTCCTGGCGAGGCACTGATCCGTGTCCGTGCGGCGGCTGTCAACCGTGCCGACCTGATGCAGAAGGACGGCTGCTACGCATCGCCTCCCGACTGGCCGCAGTGGTGCGGCCTGGAAGTGGCAGGGGAAATCGTCTCCGCACCCGACGGCAGTGGTCTGGCCCCCGGCCAGCAGGTCTGCGCCCTGCTGGGGGGCGGCGGGTACTCCGAGTTGGTGACAGTACCAGCCGGAATGGTCATTCCCGTGCCTGAAAAACTGTCGCTGGTGGAAGCGGCCTCGTTGCCGGAGGTGTGGAGCACGGTTTTCCTCAACCTTGAATTGGAGGCCGGCGGGCTGAAGCCCGGCGACGTGTTCTATGTCCAGGCAGGGGCCTCAGGGGTGGGACTGGCCGCCATCCAGTACGCCAAACTCTGCGGAGCCAAAGTCATCACCACCATCTCCTCCACGGAGAAGGCGGCGTTTGTCCGAAATCTGGGAGCGGACATCGTACTGAACTACCGCACCGAGGACATCCGCCCCATCCTCCAGGCCAATCCCGTCACCGTCGCCCTGGACTGCATCGGCGGAAAACTCATGGGCGAGAATCTCCAGCACATGGTCTTTGGCGGACGCTGGCTCATGATTGCCTCCATGGGCGGTGCCGAAACCACCATCAACCTGGAGACGGTCTGGCGAAAGCGCCTTCGGCTGATCGGCAGCACCCTCCGCAGTCGCACGCCGGAGGAGAAGGCCGCTATTCTCCAGGCTCTTCGCCAGAAGCTTTGGCCGTTGCTCTCCTCCAAGCGGCTCATCTCCAACATCCACGCCGTCTTCCCCATCCAGAAGGCGGACGAAGCGCACGGCGTCCTCCGTCGCTGCGAGAACATCGGCAAGGTGGTGCTGACGGTCGATTGATACCAAGACAGAGAGTATGGATGCTATAACCTATTCAAAAGGAAGGCTTTTTCTGTTTTGTGGCGTGGACTAGTATCATGTAACATTTAAATTTTCGCATTAATGGCTACGGTTTTCCGAAATGTGTTGTATATTAATGTGGCATCCCCGACATTAAACAACAACACACCACAGGAGCTAGGCATGGCCATTCGCTACACAATCAAG
>JAFRLP010000041.1 GCA_017431185.1 Victivallales bacterium
TATGGCTTTAAATTATCTTTCATGAAATCTGATAGGGAACAGAAAAGAGATTCTAATCATTCCGAGTGTGCTGGCAATCTGTCTCGGATGCAGGTCTATTTCCGCTGTTGTCCCGCGTTGTTCTGCCTAGGGCTGTATGCCGCAGGTGTGGCGGGGGAAGCGCTGGAGTTTTCCCCCCGTCTCTCCTGGGGCCTGGTGGTGGCGGGGATGGCGTTGGCCGCGCTGACAAAGGGAAACCGGTTCTGGCGGTGGTGCTGGCTTCCTTTGGCGGGGCGTGGGGCGGCCCTGCTGGCGCTGGGCGCACCGGGGCAGTCCTACCTGAGGAACCTGCCGCGTGAGGAGTGCTCCTGCCGGATTGTCGCTGTGGTGGATATGCCTCGGCGAAATCTGGGAAAAATGCCCCGCTTTCAACTGGAGATACGGCGGATGGAGAGGGGAGGGCGTTGGGAGGAATGCAGGGGGCGCGTGCTGGGAGTCTTTCCGGAGGGCAGTTCGCCGCAGGAGGGGAGTGTGGTTCTGGCATCAGGCGCCCTGGTGTGCCCCAACGGCCCGGGCGGGTATCGGCGTCATCTGCAATGCCAGGGCATCCATCGGGAGTGCCGAGTCTGGAAATGGAGGGCGCTTGCGCCGCCAGGGGATAGCCCGGGGAATTGGCGCAGGGGATTTCGGCGGATGCGCCGGTCGTTGACTGACCGGCTGACGGAGGGGATTGAGAGCCCCTTGAGCGCCGCGATGTACCGTGCCATGGCGCTGGGGCAGAATGATGAACTGGCTGGCGCAGACCGCGAGGTGTTCATCCGCTCCGCGAGTGTCCATGTGTTCTCCATTTCGGGAATGCACGTCTCGACGATGGCCCGTTGCCTGGCCTGGCTGATGGTAGCCCTGCTGGTGCCACGCCGCTGGCAGAGGCTGGTGGCGGTTCCGCCGCTGGCGCTGTATGTGATGCTGGCTGGCGGTGCGCCCTCCGCCCTGCGGGCATTCTGGATGGCCGCGTTCCTGGCCCTGGCCGCCTCCAGGCTGAGATGCGGCAGCCCGCAGAATGCGCTGGGCGCATCGGGCCTGCTCCTTCTGGTGTGGAATCCGCTGTACCTCACCCATGTTGGTTTCGTGTACTCCTTCACCCTGGTCTTTTTCCTTCTGCGCGGGGCGGAATGGTGTACCCATCTGTATGAAATCATCCTGGAACGCCGTCTTTGGATGCCGCGCAGCGCCATGACACTGCGGCTTTGGCGGATGCCCCGGCTGGCGCTGGCCATCGTCAGCGGAAGCCTGCTGGCGTGGCTGGCGAGCGCCGGCCTGATGATGCGCTACAATAACATGCTCTCCTTTGGCGCGCTCGCCGTCAATCTGGTGGTTCCTCCCTTGGCGGATTTGCTGATTCTGGCCGCCCCCTTCAAACTGCTGTGCTCGTTTGCCGCGCCATCCCTCTCGTGGCAGATGGGACATTGGCTGGACTGGCTATTGAGGTTCCTGCACGGGGTGGCCTGCTGCGGCGCGTCGTCGGGGCTGTACCGTCTGGTGGCGTGTCCCCCCTTGTGGCAACTCTGGGGATATTACCTTCTGCTGGGGGCGGCGCTCTCCGCGCTTCGTCCGGCCATTTTGCGGTGGTGCGCCTTGCTGGGGGTGGTTGCCTGGCTGGGATGGGAGGCACGGTCCGTGCCGTCCAACGCAGAGGTGACTGTTGCGGTGGGCAATGGCACGCCGTCCGTGATTTGGTGGCGGGAAGGAAGTGCGGTCGTCTGCCAGCCAGGGAGCCGCGAATGCGCCAGGCAGGTGGCGGCGGAACTGACCGTGCGCGGAGCCTCGACGGTGGTTGTCGCCGTGCCGTCCTCACGGGATGTCGTCGGGGCGCGTCTGCTGGCGGAGCGGGCTGCGGCGGTTTACCTGTCACGTGCGGTTGAGGGGACGCGCGGAATCCATGCCTGGCGCGAGAGACTGCGCTCGCAGGGGGTGTACGTCAAGGCGGGGCAGGAGGGACGCTACAGGGAACTCCGAATGCGCTTTCTCGATTCCCAGACGTGGCAGCTGGAGTGGGGAGGGCATCGTTTGCGGTGCCGGAATCTTCCGGCCACGGGGGAGACGCTGCTTTTCCTCCACGGGCAAAAGGTGGTCTTGCGCCCCTGTCTGAAGCCGAAAGTCCGGCGAGCGTTTAATCCAGGCTGAGCGCCGGAGCGGCGGGGAATTTGCGGTCGATGCGCTTCATGAATCCGCTGAGCACGTTTCCGGGGCCAAACTCGGCAAAGGAGTCGCTGAGCGGCATCAGGGCGCGCGCACAGTCTTCCCATCGGACACTGCTGGCGACCTGGCGGCGCAGATTGTCACGGATGTTCTCGGGCGAAGTGACCAGCGCCCCTGGCACGTTCTGCGCAAAAGGCACGGCTGGCGCGTTGATTTCGGTCGTCGCCAGCGCTTCGCCGAACCTTTCGGCGGCCTCGTTCATCAGCCGTGAATGATAGGCCCCCGCAACAGTCAGTTTGACGGCGCGGAGGCATTTGGGGGCCAGCAGTTCCACCGCCCTGTCCAGAGCGTCGTGCGGTCCGCTGATGACGATTTGCCCGGGGCAGTTGTAGTTGGCGACGTCAATTCCGCACTCCGCGCAGACGGCCTGGATGTCCTCGGGCTGCCCGCCGATGATGGCGGCCATCCCGCCTGGATGGCGCTGGCAGCAGTCGTCCATCAGGCGTCCCCGCAGGGCCACCAGGCGGAGAGCCGTCTCGAAGGAGAATACCCCGGCCGCGCAGGCGGCGGAGAATTCGCCCAGGCTCAGGCCGCCGCAGCCGCTTGGCGTACAGCCGCCTTGCTCAAGATAGGCGGCATGGGCGGCCATGGAGACGGTGAAGATGGCGGGCTGGCAGACGGCGCAGGGGGTCAAATCCTCCAGCGTGCCCTCGAAGCACAATTGGGAGATGGAGTATCCCAGAAGTTTGTCCGCCTCGGCGAAGATTGTCCGAGCGGCGGGGGATTTCTCCGCGAGCCCTTTGCCCATGCCGGCATATTGCGCTCCCTGTCCCGCAAAGATGAAACCGATTCGTGCCATGAAGATAACTCCGTAGGGTGTCGGAATGCGGTGGGCTATCGCAGAAGGCTTAGATGCTCCGCCTTGTCCGCAATGATTTCATTGACTTTGAGGTGCGCATAGTCGCCGGCGGCACGTATGCCGTTCCGGACGGTGTGGCCGTCGGAATTGCCATGCCCGATGATGCACACACCCGCGACCCCTAGCAAGGGGGCCCCGCCCACCTCCGAGGGGTCCATCGTTCTTTTCAGTTCCAGAAAGGCTCCCTTGCAGAGCAGCGCGCCCGCCTTCCAGAGGGCCTTCTGCATAATGGAGCGCTTGATGATATGCCCGATGGATTTGGCGAGGCATTCCGAGCTTTTCAGCAGAATATTGCCGACAAAGCCATCGCAGACCACCACATCCACGTTTCCCGTGAAGACGTCGTGCCCCTCGATGTTGCCGATGAAGTTGATCTCCCCCATTTCACGGGCCCGGGTGAGCAATTTGAAGGTGTCCTGCACCAGTTTGTTTCCCTTGGTGTCCTCCGTGCCATTCGACAGCAGACCCACCCGCGGGTTCTTGCGCTTCTGGACTGTGGACATGTAGATGCTGCCCGTCTGGGCGAAATGGAGCAGGTTCACGGGGGCGCAATCCACCGTCGCCCCTGAGTCCACCAGCAGGAACTGCACCATTTCCGAAGGCAGCAACGTGGCGATGCAGGGACGCTCTATCCCCTTGATCATCCGCCACTTGAAATAGGCGGCTGCAACCGCTGCCCCCGTGTTGCCCGCGCTGTACACCGCCTGCGCGCGCTTGGTGCGCACCAAATCCATGCAGACGGAAATCGACGAGTCACGCTTGCTTCGCAGCGCGCTGACGGGATGGTCTTCCATCGTGACCACCTGGGTGGCGTTGACGACAATCACCCGCGGGTCATTCTTTTTGCCGATGCGCTCCATCCCCCGCGCAATCGCCTCCTGCGGTCCCACGAGAAAGAGGCGGTAGCGCTCGCCAAACATGTCCAGTGCCTCCCCGACGCCGTCAATGATGGCATCAGGCGCCTTGTCGCCGCCCATAATGTCAACCGCGATGCCGATGGAGGCTGCCATGCCTGTCCTTTCTGTTGCGAGGCAATTGCAGAACCCTCATCCCAACCGCCTTCACGGCGCGATGACTTCATCGCCAGCGGCGTTTTTGGCGGTTGGGCGGTGGTTTTGCAATTGCCTCTTGCGTTAAGGAAACGTCAAGCCACGACACAATGGCAACTGTTTCCAGCGAGCGAGTGCCGTGGACCGGGGGATATCAGCGGAAGGGGAAAGGGCTTATGCCTCGGCCTTCTCTTTGATGTTGAGGACCTGCTTGCCACCATAGTTGCCGCAGGCTTTGCAGACACGGTGCGGGAGGCAGGGGGCCCCGCAAGTCGGGCAAGTGGTGACCTGGACAGCCTCCAGGCGGTTGTGGGCTTTGCGGGTGCGGGTGGCGCGCTTGCTCTTGTGACTTTGTTGAACTGGCATAGTGAGTACTCCTTGATGGGGAACTAGTTCTGCAAATGAAGGTTGTTCAGGGCCTGCCAGGGATTTTCCCCCGTGGCATGCGTCTCCTGTTCCTCGGACTGGCAATTGCACAGTCCCAGGTTGAGGTTTTGCCCGCACACGGGACAGAGGCCCCGGCAGTCTTCGCGACAATGAAAACTCTGTGGGAAAGCCAATAATATATCCTCTCGAATGGCTTCCGTCAAGTCGATTGGCTCACCAAAGGGATTTTCGTAGCGGTGCAGAATGGGTGCGGTGCGGATTTGGCACTCCCCGTATTCTGCGCACCGGTCGCAGATGGCCCGCACGGTCGCCCAGGCGACCCCCGTGACCAGGACCTCCTGTTTGACGGGGGCCAGATGAAGGCGGTAATGGAATGTCCCCGAAAGGTCGAAGCGGTCATCCGACTCCAAGTCCAGGTCATGGAAGGGGAGTTCGCCCTCCAAATCGCTGCCGTCTTCGGGCAGATTGGCGACCTGGCAGATGAGTTCGGGGCAGGAGGCGTGGACTCCTGCGTCCAGCCGCACATCATCCTCGTCGATTGTCTTATGCTGATATGGCATGGCAGGTTTTTTTTCGAGTGTTGAGAATATCGACACCATCATGATTGCGGGCACAGCTCTTGGTGTCCAAATGATTTTTTTCGCGCGGGGAAAACTGGCAATCCTCGGTGTCAGGTATATATTATAAACGGTTTTGGACAAAAGGCAAAGGCGTTGGTCGCAGAAGATGGTTTTTTCTGGCCGGCGTGTTGCCGAAACACAAACAAGGACCCCCACGATGGAAGTCAAAGACCTCAAAAACGCTGAACTCAAGAAGTGGCTGCAAGGCTGGATTGACCTGTGTACCCCTGACCAGGTGGTCATCTGCAACGGCTCCAAGGAGGAGTACGACGGACTGTGCAATCTGATGGTGAAGACCGGAGCCTTCATCAAGTTGGAGAAGCCCCAGAACTCCTACTATGCGCGTTCCGACAAAACAGATGTAGCGCGTGTCGAGTCCCGCACGTTCATCTGCTCCGAGAAGGAGGAGGACGCAGGCCCGACCAACCATTGGAAGGCTCCCGCCGAGATGAAGGCCGAGTTCAACGAGCTGTTCAAGGGCGTGATGACCGGACGCACGATGTACATCATCCCGTTCAGCATGGGTCCCGTGGAGTCCCCCATCGCCAAGTACGGCATTGAGATTACGGACAGCCCGTATGTGGTGGTCAACATGGAGATTATGACCCGCGTCAGCCTGACCATCATCGAGCGCATCGACAATGGCCACGAGTTCGTGCCCGCCGTCCATTCCGTGGGCTACCCGCTGCTGGGCGACACGGCGGACATCCCCTGGCCCTCCGCTCCCGTGGAGAAGAAGTACATCACGCATTTCCCCGAGACCAGCGAAATCATCAGCTTCGGTTCAGGCTACGGCGGCAACGCTCTGCTGGGCAAGAAGTGCTTCGCGCTGCGCATCGCCACGAACCTGGCGCATCGTGAGGGCTGGCTGGCCGAGCACATGCTCATCCTGAAGCTGACCAACCCCGAGGGCAAGGTCAAGTACGTCTGCGCGGCGTTCCCGTCGGCCTGCGGCAAGACCAATCTCGCCATGGTCCGCCCGACCATCCCTGGCTGGAAAGTCCAGACCATCGGTGATGACATCGCCTGGATGAAGTTCGGCAAGGACGGCAAACTGCACGCCATCAACCCCGAGAACGGGTTCTTCGGCGTTGCGCCCGGCACATCGATGAAGTCCAACCCCAATGCGATGGAGACCATCAACCGCGGCAATACCATCTTCACGAATGTCGCCCTCACCGAGGATGGCGGCGTGTGGTGGGAGGACAGCGACACCAAGCCGGAATTCCTCATCGACTGGCAGCGCCGTCCCTGGACCCGCGGCTGCAAGGACTCCAATGGGGTCGAGCGCAAGGCGGCCCATCCCAACTCCCGCTTTACCACGCCTGCTGGGCAGTGCCCCGTCATTGCCCCCGAAT
Source organism: Victivallales bacterium (assembly GCA_017431185.1). The sequence continues at coordinate 6,512 of JAFRLP010000041.1, forward strand.
GGGAAGACCCCGAGGGTGTTCCGGTGGACGCCATCCTGTTTGGCGGACGCCGCAAGACGGTTGTCCCGCTGGTGACCGCCGCCCGCAGCTGGGAGCACGGCGTGTTCCTGGGCTCCACCATGTCCTCCGAAATGACCAAGGCGACTCTGGAAGGCGCTGGACAGCTCCGCTTCGACCCGTTCGCGATGCTGCCCTTCTGCGGCTACAACATGGGCGACTACTTCCAGCACTGGCTGAACATCGGCAAGACCGAAGGCGCCACGTTGCCGAAGATATTCTACGTGAACTGGTTCCGCCGTGGCGAGGACGGCCATTTCCTGTGGCCTGGCTACGGTGACAACAGCCGCGTCCTCAAGTGGATCTTCGAGTTCTGCGACGGCACCGCCAAGACCCGCGAGACCGAGTTGGGCATCATGCCCGCCGAAGGCGCGATTGACCTCACGGGCATCACGGTCAGCGAGGAAGACCAGAAGGCCCTGTTCACCGTCGATAAGGAGGGCTGGAAGAAGGCCATGCCTGAATTCGAGGCGCACTACGCCAAGTTCGGCAGTCATCTGCCCAAGGAACTGCGTGAGCAACTCGACATCCTTGAGAAGAACGTCGGCTACAAATAAGCCATCCCACTGGCGGGGCGCAGTTCGCGCCCCGCTATAGTCATTGGACTTTTTGCAGGCGGGGCGCGCACAGGCGCCCCGCCTGTTTTGCTTTGTGGCGGCGGCGTCCCCGCCGCCGTCGGGCGCTGGGCAGTGGCGGCGGCGTCCCCGCCGCTACCTTTACTCAACTTTTTTCACTGGTTTCGATTTGACAATTGGCAAAGGCGGATTATCTTAACTGATGTGTTAGTGATTTGTTTATCGGCGATTTCTCAGGCAATAGACCATGGTGACCTTCGGCAAGCGAAAATCCAAGTCCAGCGAGTTGGCGGAGTTGATCCGCCAGCAGATACTGGACGGACGGCTTCGGCCTGGCGAGCGTCTGCCAGGAATCCGTGACATGGCCCGCCAATACGGAGTCACCTGGCAGGTGATGTGGCAGACCTGCCATTTTCTGGCGGAGGCTGGGCTGGTGCTGATTTCGTCGCGTCAGTCATGCGAGGTCAACCCGAATCTGGAGGTGGGGGGCATCCACGAGGCTCCGCTGCGCATCGGATACCTGTATTGGCGGATGTCCTTGGACCTGTTGTCACCCGCGAGTTATGGTGGTCTGGCGCTGGCCTACCTGCGGAGCGTGGCGCAGGCGCACAACTGCATCATCCTCTCCGCCGAGCAGGACATAGCCCCGCAGGAGTTCTTCAGGAAAGAACGGCTCAACGCCCTGATTGTCGATGGCTTATGGGACGATGCCCTGGCCGCCGAGCTGGTGAACAGCGGTCTGCCCTACGTCCTGCTGGGCAACCGTCATTTGACCGTGGCTGCCAACCACATCTCGTTTGACTTGGAGAACAACATGTACCATGCCTTCCGGCAACTGCTCTCCGAGCAGGGGTTCCGTCGGTGCGCGGCGGTGGTTGGACACGAGAGGTATCTGTCCACTGTACAGTTCAGCCAGGGCTGGCGACGCGCCATGGCCGAGGGCGGAATGTCGGAGAAGGATTCTCCCATCATCTGCACAAATGGTCATCCGAACGCGACGCGCATCTTCGAGGAGATTTTTCTTCATCAGCCCGTCCCCGACTGCATTTTCCTCAACGCGCTCTATTTCCCCGCATTGGCCCGCTGCCTGTTCCGCAACCACCTGGACGAGGCGGGACGCAAGCCGTTCATCGTCGTCGATACCTGGGCTGACAACATGTTCTACCCCGAACTGGTGGACCGTGTCTTCCAATATCGCCACCGCGAGATGCCCTGCCTGCTGCCGCGGCTGCTGGACATCTACTACGGCAGAATCAAGCAGCCCGTGCAGGAGACCATCCCCACCAAGCCTCCCTACTGCCAGCCGCTGCCAAACTCCCTCTTGACATGACTTTTGCCAAAATGCACCATGGAGAATCCGTCAAAATGAACAGAAAACATTTCACCCTCATTGAGTTGCTGGTCGTCATAGCCATCATCGCCATCCTTGCGTCGATGCTCCTGCCGGCGTTGTCGAAGGCGCGCGAGAAGGCACGGGCGATTTCCTGTGCGAACCAACTCAAGCAGTTGGGGCTGATAGCCACTTTGTATAGCGAGGATTACGAGGACACCATCTTGCCTGCGCGCATTGACAAGAACCTGGCCAACACCTTTGTGGAGGCGTATTGGTCTTATCTGCTTTACAAATCAGGCTATAATCAGAACAATCGCCTGCTGTTCTGTCCCGTGGTCGATACCATCTATGAGTACAGTCTGGCGCATAATAGCAAGTCTGCGGCGATTGCGGCTGGATCGCCGACTTCGTACCGCTACACCACCTATGGGATGAACTTCTATTTGGGCGATAGAATCAACGGGCACGACTACAAGTTCCGTCTGGGCAGCATCAAGCGTCCGACCAGCAAGGTGTTCCTGACGGATTCCCGCAACAATGTCAGCAATGCATGGCGCGGGGCGGGAGCCGTGGACGCCAATGAATACCAGATAGCCCCGAGGCATGGAGGAAACAACTCCGTGACCTATACCGTTTATGACAAGAACTATGCTGCGTATTCCATCAGCAAAGGCGCTGCCAATGTCTGCTTTTTGGATGGACATGTTTCGGCTGAATTGACTGGTCAGGCATTGTCGCAATTTGCCACGGACTCGATTCGTGTTCAATACATGTCAGCCGAAAGATGAGAAGAAAGATGAGAAGAGCAATCACCATTCTTTGCCTGTGGACTTGTTGGCTTATGGCTGCTCCGCTTGCCTTGGACTGGACAGGGGAAGGCTGGCGGGGCTGGCGCGCATTGTATTTCAACCATTCCCAATTTGAGCAGGGACGTGGCTATGTCCTGCGAAGCGGAGACCAGGGGCGCCTGTATTCCCCATTGATGGACATTGACGCTTCTGACCTGGGTGAATTGCGCTTGGCTGGGGGCAATTCCGAAACCGTCGGGAAACTGTATTTTTCCGTCAAGGGGGAGGAGTTCAGTGAGGCTGGCTGCGTCCGCGCTGTTCCCGAAGGGGATGCACTGCTGTTCCTGGTGTCCCGCAATCCCCATTGGCAAGGGCATATTGCCAGTCTGCGTATCGACCTTTCTCAGGGGGATGGAGACGTCTGTCTGACACGGCTTGATGTGGTTCCGCCTGAACCGCCCGACTCCCTGCGCTCTCCTTGGAATAAGCCAACTGCTTTGGCGGCAGGGGCGACGAGTGCCGTCATCAGCCGTGAAGTGCCCCGTTCCGCCCCAGTGGGATGGTGTGCCACGACCACCGCCAGCCTGAAATTGAGCGTGACTCAATACGACATTTTTGACGCTCAACTTGACGCACACCACGAGACGCTGACCGTCGGCAGTTGCCAAGGCGTTTTGCCTTTTCAGCCGCTGGCTGCGAAAATCTGCGTGACAGTGCGCAATGCGGGCGCTACGGACGCAACCTACACTTTGTATCTGCATCAGGAAAAGAACGCCGCCAGCGCACCTCCATCCAAGCCGATCTGTCGATTGCTGAATCTCCCAGCCGAGACTACGGAGGAAACCGTCTGGCAACCCAAACTGGAATGTTCGCCGAAAACGGGGCGGCTCGTGTTGGCATTGGTTGGTCAGAAGACACGCTCTATCCTGGCAGACCAGAGCATGAAGGACGGTGAGGTTGAGACATCGCCATTGTATATGCGCTTTTTGCCAACTGGAGATTACCGGGTCGTGGCAACATTGGATGGGGTGCCCTGCCAAATGCTCTCCGCTGACCGTATCCACCACCAGCGGAGATGGGGAAATGGCCTTCCCAAAGTACAGACGCGACTTGACGGCTTGCGTCCAGCGTATTTGCTCAATGGGCAGGAAAGCATTGGCACGATGGAGTATCTTCTCTCTGACCCGCCTGCCAACGATGACGCCATTCGCCATGCTTGCCAGATGGCCGATTTCATGCCAGTGACCACTGCAAGAGTCATCTTCCGCTATCACGAGGATGGCACCCCTGATTTTTCCGAAATGGACAACATTCTCCAAAGTGTTCTGCTGCGCAATCCGAACCAGGCCATTTCCCTGTGTGTCTCGGTCACGGATCCTGGCCCGAAGTGGAGGGAGCGCCATCCAGACGAGGGCATTCGTGATGACCAGGGGGAATACCACATCAAAAACTACCGTGACACTCCAGAGGCGACATCCTCCATGGCTTCCCGGCTTTGGCTGGAGGACAGCAAGGCTATGCTGCGAAAACTTGTGGCGCATTTGCAGTCCATTCCTGCTGGAGAAAGAGTGATTAGCATCCTGCCCTGTTCTGGCATAACCTGGGAGTGGATTCACTGGGGTTCCGCCAGGGGCGCGATGGTGGATTACAGCACCCATTTCCTTTGTCATTTCCACTCTTTTTTGCAGGAGCGCTATCAGAAGGACATTGGCAAACTTAATCAGGCCTGGCATACCCAGTACCATGCGTTTGATGAAATTCCTTTGCCCACACCGAAGCAGCGCTTGCAGGCGGACGGCGATTTACGCCCTCCCATCGCATTTCAGCCACAGATTGACTTTGCAGAATCCATCTCCGATTTGGTCTGTAATGTCATTCTGGAACTTTGCCAGTGCGTCAAGGACGCAACTGGCGGTGTGACTCTGACCGGCACTTACTATGGCTACACCAATTACATTTTGTCTGGTCCGCGCATCCATGACGGCGGACACCAGTGCCTTTCCCGACTGCTGAACTCCTCCTGTGTGGATATTCTGATGGCTCCGTCTCGCTATGCCACACGTAGGCTGGGGGATGTGGGCGGCTTCATGTGTCCCGACGCCTCGGTTCGGTTGCATGGCAAACTTCTGCTTTCCGAGTGTGACGTGCGTCCGTCAAATGCCGACAATGGTTTGGGGCGTCCTGCAACCTTGGCTGGAAGCCGTGCAATCATCGAACGAGAATATGCCAATCAGTTGGCGGGCGGCGCCGTGATGCGCTGGTTTGACTTCAGCCGGGGCTGGATTCCCGGAGACCCCAGACTGCGAAGCGTGGCGGTCGCCATTGCCAGGCAGGACAAGGAGTTGCGCCTGCGCAATCCATCGGTTTTGCCGAGCAGTGCGTATTGCGCTGTCCTGACTTCGGAGAAGACCTCCGCTCTGCTGGGGCGTCAAAGTCAACTGAATGCACAGTTGGTTGAGAGCGGATACAGTGAGTTGCTGCGCTCTGGTCTGGCTTGTTCCTTCTATGATTTGGAGGATATGCCGACCATTGCCAAGCAGCATCGGCTGTTTCTGTTGCTCAATATTATGTCCTTCACGGATTCACAGAGAGACCGTCTGGAGCAAATGGCCGCTGAACCGCATAATGTCCTTTGGTGTTCGCCTGTCACTGGACTGCTGACAGGGGGAGCCGTTGGCACTGCCATTCCAGAGAGGTTGTTCCATTGCGCCTTCCATGTTCAGAGCGACAGTCAGGCACGGGAGATGACTTTTACCTCTGACGCCGAAAGGCTGTTCCATATTCCCGCTGGAACAGTCTTACGGATGAGATATGACTGCGGACTTGCCGTTTACCCGCAGGAGGCGGAGGGGCTTACGGTTCTGGCTCGCACTGAGGAAGGTCGTGTTGCACTGGCGATGCGTAACGATGGTGGCGCACGATTGTTCTGGTCTGCAATTCCCGTGGTTCCTGCTGCCTTGATACGCGCGGCTGCCATTCAGACTGGCCTGCCTGTCGCAGAGGTTACGCCTTCTGCTCCCGTGTGGCTGGGAAAGGCGACGCTGGGCGTTCACACCTCCCGTCCAGTTAAGGTGCAGTTGCACAATCTTTCTGGTGCTCCACAGGCGTGGCACCAGTCCGCCAGCACCACTACGTTGCACACTCTGAAATTGTCAGAGAAGTGAGTTTGGGACAGCGATGCAGATTTTACGCCTGGCTGTGGGGGAGGCGAACTCCCTTGTGGACATGTTCCAGTGCCTAACCACTACATGGATGGCGATGCGAAGAGCTGTTCCAGTGTCATGGTGCATTGCGGGAAGGCGCTGTACTCGTTTTGCTTGAGGCCATTGGTGGTGACGAGTGTCAGAAGAAGGGACTTTCTTGTGTTCGTTTCCTCAAGGAATCGGTCAAGTTTGTTTTGGAGTTCCTGGCAGTATCGTTTGGTCAACGCGAAGGGTGCTTTGGCGTATTTGATTTCGCAGATGTTGATGGTCTCGTCCTTTCTGTCGATGAGAAGGTCAATCTGGGCGCCAGGGGAGGTGTCTCCAGAGGTTCTCCACGAGCAGACCCTTGTCTGGACTGCGGCAATGCCGAGCGCCTGCTTGATTTGCCTGATATGATGCAGGCAGAGCATTTCAAAGGCCAGGCCCGCCCAGGAGTTGTGCAAGGGGCTGTTGAGCGATGTGCTCCAGAAATGTTCGTCATTGTAGTAGTTGCTTTCCACGAAATTGAAATAGAACAGGGTATAGAAGTCGATGAGCTGATACAGCGTATTGTGGGCGTTTGTGGTCTTGCGCCGATTGGCTTTTTCGGCGTATGGGACATGACACCTGATGAATCCGCATTGGGCCAGTTCCTCCAGAACCGTCGAGAACGCGCCATTGTCCGTAAGTTTCGTGACGCGCAGCAGTTCGGTGCGCGTCATTCCGATGCGTTTTCTGGCCAAGGCGGTCACGACCGCGATGTGCGGCATGGCGTTTCGGAAAATTGCCTTGTACAGATTGGAGAACTCGTCCTTCAGCTCGGCCGTCGATGAAAAGAACAGTCTGTCGATGTTCTGCGCGAGGCTCAAGTTCTTTTGGAGGACAGACAGGTAGAAGGGAATTCCCCCAAGAATCATATAGCATTCCGCAATCTCCCTGCGCGAATAGCCAAATCCGTGCCGCTGGAAATACTCCTCGCATTCCTGGAGAGAAAACGGCTCCAGCAGAATGTGATGGGTAAGGCGGTTGTGAAGCCCGCCCCTGCTGTGGATGAGGTTGTCCAGCATCCAGGATGTGGCCGAGCCGCAGACGATGAGCTTCACGTCGTCTCGGAGAGAGGCCCAGCTGTTCCAAAAGTTCTCCAGCGCGGGGATGAAGCCTGAGCGTGGCGTGTCCATCCAGGGCATTTCGTCGATGAACACCACCTTCGGTCCTGCTGGAAGCGTTTCGAGATAACGTCCCAGGGAATGGAATGCCAGAATCCAGGATGGCGCAATCGACAGTTCTTCGGATTTGCTGTATTTTTGCAATGCGACGGAAAAATTCAAGAGCTGGTGCTGAAGGGTGGAATTGTTGGCGCCAGTCATGTAAAAGGCAAATGCGTCATTGACCGCAGAACGGATGAGAAAGGTCTTCCCGACACGACGCCTTCCATATACCGCCACAAACTCTGACCTCGGACTGGTCAAATATTCTTTTAGCATCCGAAGCTCTTCAGTCCTGCCGACTATGCTTTCCATCGGTTTTCTCCTTGGCTATGGCCTTTATGCGGCAATAATATACATCTGCTATGACAATTCCGCAAACTATAAAACTATGAATTGCGGAATGGTCGAAAAAAATAGCAATTCCGCAGAATATAAAACTATAATTTGCGGAATTGTCAGGGTAAAGGACGATTCCACAGAATGTGGAGGGAATTGCTCTATGCCTGGCCGTGGGGGAGAGTGACCTGCTTTTCCAGGACGCGGAAGATGGCTGAGAGGCTGTCGATGAGCTGGCGGACATCCTCCTGGTAGGGCTTGCCGTCCTGGATGTCGAGCATGATGGCGGCGGCGTAGTCGGCGAAATCAGGCAGGCCGATGGAGGAGAGTTGGCCCTTGAGCCGATGGAGAATGGCCTTGACCTCGTCGGCCTGGTTCTTGTTTGCGAAGATGGACAAACTGTCCAGCAGGGGGCGCCAGTCGGCGGCGGTCTGCGCCAGGACCATCTTGATTTCCCCCAGGGAGATGCGGTATTGCTCACGCATATATTCGTGCATTTGGCGGACGGTGCTCTCCTCCATCGCCTCTCCGCCCTCCTGCTCCTCCAGGAGTTTGCGCTGAGGCTGGATGCCCAGCGCGTCGGCGATGCACAGCAGGAGCTGGTCACGTTCAAACGGCTTGGGGATGAAGGCGCTGGCCCCTGCCTCAAGGGCACGTGCCACATCCTCCTGATAGGCGGAGGCGGTGAGCGCCGTGATATGCGTGGCGGCTCCGCCAGGGAGTTTGCGGATTTCGCGGATGGCGGTGTATCCGTCCATCACGGGCATTTGGATGTCCATGAAGATCAGGTCAAAGGATTGCTTTTGAACGAGTTGGACGGCCTCCAGCCCGTTTTGCGCGGTGCGGTAGGGCAGCCCAGTTGCCTGGCAGATGGTCTCCAGGAGGAAGAGATTGGTGGGCGTGTCGTCCACCAGCAATGCGAAATGCTTTTTCAGTTCGGCTGTCGGAAGCGAGACGTGGAATTGGCCAGGGATGCGCAGTTGTTCCGCCTCAGGGGCACGGGGAGCCTGGAAGGTGAACGAGAAGGTGGAGCCTTCGCCCAGTCGGCTGTTCACTTCAAGTTTTCCGCCCAGCAGTTTGACAATGCTGTGGCAGATGGCCAGCCCCAGTCCCGTCCCTCCGTATTTTCTGGCGGTGCGACGTTCCGCCTGTGTGTATGGCTGAAAGAGGCGTTCCAGGTCACTGGGGGCGATTCCCGTGCCAGTGTCGCTGACGGAGAAGTGGAGCCGCACCATGCCGTTGCCAGCCTCTTCATTGCGCAGAGTCAGACGCACTTCACCACGCTCGGTGAATTTGGCTGCATTGCCCAGCAGGTTGTCCAGTACTTGGCGGAGCCGCAACGGATCGGAACGGATGATGATGGGCGTGGCTTCGGTCGGCGGATCATAGACGAATTGGACGTTGGGGCGCGAACGCAGGAGCTGCCGGGCCAACGCACAGCGGTCTTCCAGCAGGGCGTTCAGATTGAAGGCCACCTCCTCCAACTCCAGTTTCCCAGCGGTGATTTTGGAGAAGTCGAGCACTTCGTTGATGACGTGCAGCAGGTTTTTGGCGCTGGATTGGATGAGAGAAAGATACTGCGCCTGCTGGGGATTCAGGCTGGTTTCGCCCAGGCTGTCCAGAAAGCCGATGATGCCATTGAGTGGCGTGCGGATATCGTGACTCATGCTCGCGAAGAAATCCTGCATGGCTATCGTATCGGCGCGGTTTCGACTGTCCAGACGCTTGAGACTGTTGGCGATGTCATCTGGTTCAGGCCAGCAAGGCGCGTTTGTGGGGAGCGGCTGATGGTTGAGGAGGGACATGTCCTCCGCCAAGGCGCGCAGACGCCGCGCCGTCTGGAAGTGGTAGATGCCTAGGAAAGCCAGGGCCAGCAGCGCCTCCAGAATAAAGCCACCCGCCAGAAAAAGCGCGTTTCGGCTCAGTAGTCTGGTCTGGGCGGTCATCA
>JAFRLP010000424.1 GCA_017431185.1 Victivallales bacterium
ATGATGCCCGCCGATTGCCGCGGGATTTGACTGGCTTGGAGTCGGAAAACACCCTGGGGGTACCCGCGGTGCAAGGCGCGGGGGCGGCGGTGCAAGGCGCGGGTTGATTTTTAGGGGGATGTGGCTTGCAATTTTCCCTTGTACGCTGTACAGTAGATGCAACCGCAAATCCAAGCGCCCACTCCGCAGGCATGGCGGGGTAGGCGTGGTCGAAAAGCGGCTTGAGGTTTGGGTTTGAACAAGGCAAGTTTGGGTCATGGCTGACAAAAGACTTTCAGTGACGGGGACGGGGGACTCCCTTTTTGTGGCGCGTTTCCCAGAGGAATACCATCAGTCCATGCGGGAGGTCGCGGAATTCATCCGTGCCTGCGACATTCGGCTGACCAATCTGGAGACCAATCTCTCCGACTTCGAGTACTTCGCCAACGCCTACAGCGGGGGAACCTGGCTGAACACCCGTCGGGAGTATCTGACGGAATTGCTCCGCTACGGCTTCCAGTTCTTCGGCAACGCCAACAACCACGCGATGGACTACGGCTTCGACGGCCTTCTGTCCACCATCGACACGCTGGACAAATACGGTGTGGCGCACGCGGGGACAGGGCGCAGTCTGGAGGAGGCGGCCCGTCCTGCCATTCTGGAGTCGCAGGGGCAGAAGGTGGCGGTGTTCGCAGTGGACGCCTCGTTTGAGGATGCTTCACGGGCCGGCAACGCCACCCATGACCTGAAGGCGCGCCCTGGCGTCAATTATCTGCGCCACGACACGGCTTACCCGATTTCGGAGGAGGAACTGGCGCAGCTCAAGGCCATCGCCGCCAAGACCCATATCAACCAGCAGCGTGAGATGAGCATTGCGACGGGTTTTTTGTCGCCTGACCCTGAAGGCGTGTTCTTCCTGGGAAAACTGAAGTTCACGACCAGGGCGGACACGCCAGTCACCAGTTGCCACGCCAAGGACAAGGCGCGCTTGACGGAGGCGATTCGCCAGGCCAGGGAGACCTGCGACTACGTGTTCATTCTGGTGCATTGCCACGACAATGACGGCATCCGCCACGAGAATCCGCCCGCCTATCTGGTGGAGTTCGCGCATGCCTGCATCGACTCCGGGGCTTCCGCCGTCTTTGGCGGAGGCTGCCATTGCCTGCGCGGCATCGAACTGTACCGGAACTGCCCCGTCTTCTACTCTCTGGGGGATTTCATTTACCAGGGACTGAAGGTGGAGTATCTGCCCGCTGACTTCATGGAGAAATACAATGCCGACATCTACCTGAACGCCGAACAGGCCCTGCTGGTGCGCTCACGTGGAAACACCGTCGGCCTGCACTGCCACAAGAAGAACTACCAGACGGTCTTGCCCCGCCTGGAGTTTGCGAACGGGAAGTTGTCCGCCTTCTCCATGCTCCCCGTCTATCTGAGTTTTGACCGCAAGGATGACATGAATGGCCTGCCGGTCGCCGCGCCTGCAGAGGAGGCGGCCGAAATCCTGGCCCTGCTCAACAATCTCTCCGCCCCCTTGGGAACCCATTTCACCATGAAGGGCAACCTGATGGTGGTCGGGTAGTTCCCTTTTGTTTCCCCTTTGACGTCCATGAACGAAGCGCCACATTCTGCCAATGCCAATCCGCCAGGCGGTCGTCTGGCTGGTTTGACTCTGGAGCAAAAGCGGGAGCGTGTCCGCCAGATACTGGGCGGACATGACCTGTATGGCCTGGAGGTCTCCGCTCCCTGGCTGGACAAGGTGTTCGCCGCATACGCGCAGCCGCATCGCCATTTCCACACGATAGACCATCTGCTGGACATCTGCGAGGCCATCCACCAGCGTGCGTGGAGGGGAAAGCGGGATGCGTCTGACCTGCTGCTGGCGGCGCTGTTTCATGACGCCGTTTGGTTTCCGCAGCGCAATGACAACGAGCGGCGTTCGGTGGAGGCGTTTGAGTATGTGATGGCGCAGTGCGGCAATCCCGTGCCAGCCAAGCCAATGTCCAGAATCAAATCCATCATCCAGGCCACTCACGACTTGACCGACCTCAGTGAACTGGAACGGCATTTCATCGACTTCGACTGCCAAATCATCCTGCATGGCGACCAGGTGGACTTGCTGGCCTACGAATTCCAGATCTTCCGCGAATTCCAGTTTTTGAACATGGCAGCCTACCGCAAAGGGCGGGCGGGCTTTTTCTCCCGGTTCGGCAAACGCTTTCCGCAATGCAAGGACACAATGAGGTTTCTGGTGGAGTATCTGGAGCGCCGCCGTCCCCGCATTGGCATCTACGCGGGGACTTTCAACCCGTTCCACATCGGGCACCTGTCGATCCTGGAGAAGGCGGAGCGGATGTTTGACAAGGTGATTGTGGCGGTGGGCATCAATCCGCAGAAGCGCCACATCGAAAAGGACCTGGCGCTTGCGCGGACATTGCCGTTTCACGAGGTTGTCCATTTCGACACGCTGATGGTCGACTTGCTGGAACGGGAGGCCGCCCTGAGCGACGTCACCCTGGTCCGCGGCCTGCGCAACGGCTACGATTTGGACTACGAGATGAACCAGCTCCGATTCATGCAGGAGATGTGGCCTGACACCCAGTCCATCTACATACCCTGTGACAAGAACCTGGAGCACATCAGCAGTTCCGCGCTCAAGGGACTGGCCATCTTCGATGTCCGCGGACGCGACAGCATCTACTTCCCCCACAAGTACGACTACTACTGGAAATCGGTGCCAGAGTTGTTTGAATAGCGAGTTGCAAAACTCTCAAAACCAAAGGAGATTACTCATGCATCTTGGATACCAGCACATGGTGTTTGATGACTTTGTGGAGCGTTTGCGCGAGGTGAGGGCGATTCGCGCCCGCACTTTGGAATCCCTGCACACGCGGCAGGACGCGGAGGCGTACCAGGGCAGAATCCGCGAGGTCCTTGCCAAGGCCTTTGCCACCGACCAGGATGTCCTCCCCGTCAATCCCAGGACCCTGTGGAAAAAGCAGTACGAGGGATACAGCGTGGAAGGCATCACCTTTGACCTGCGCCCCGGCTACCAGGGCACCGCCAACCTCTACATTCCCGACGGGCTGAAGGGGCCTGCGCCCGCCGTGCTCTTCGCCTGCGGACATGCGGAGGACGGCAAGGCCAGCACGGTTTACCAGCAGTGCTGCATCCGTCTGGTGCAGAACGGCTTTGTCGTGCTGTCCTCCGACCCTGTCCAGCAGGGGGAGAGGCGGCAGTATGACCTGATTCCCGTAGAAGAGCGCGGACAGGCCGCTGGTCTGTGCGGAGCCCACAATGTGATTGACCGCCAGCTGCGTCTGCTGGGCGAGAGCATGCCCGCCTGGCGCGTGTGGGACAATCGCAGGGCGCTGGATGTCCTGCTGGCACGACCGGAAGTGGACAAGGCGCACGTCGGTATGACCGGCAACTCCGGCGGCGGCACCTTGACGGAGTGGACGTGGGCCAACGAGCCGCGCCTGACGATGGCCGCGCCCAGCTGCCATGTCACCACCTTCCTGACCAACCTGGAGAACGAACTGCCGACGGACGCGGAGCAGTGCCCCACCGGCGTGCTCGCCGCCGGTCTGGAAATGGGCGATTTTCTCATGCTGCGCGCCCCCCAGCCAGTCATTCTTCTGGGGCAGAAGTACGATTTCTTCGAGCGTCGCGGTCTGGTCGAGACGTATCAGGAGACACGCCGCTTCTACTCGCTGTTTGGCGCGGAGGACAAGGTGGAACTCTTCATCGGGCCGACGACCCACGGCTACTCCCCGCATAACCAGAAGGCGATGGTCTCGTTCTTCCTGCGGATGTCTGGCCGGAATTCGACGCTGGCCGAGGTCGAGCCCGCACCCATTCCCGCGAAGGATACGTGGGTCACGCCGCAGGGCAATGTCAATCAGGCTGGTTCCGCCCCTGTCTGGAAGGTCATTGGCCAGATTGCGGAGCGCGCCGCCGCCTCTCGCAAGGCGCCTGCCACGGAGCAGGAGTGGCGTCAGGCTGCTGGCAAACTGCTGAAGATGCCCATCCGCCGCGGTCAGCCGCCGCACTACCGTTGCCTGCGCTGCTGGATGCCCGAAAAGGAGGTGTTCTGGTCGCGCGCCGCGATTGAGACGGAGCGCGGCATACGCGCCATCCTGCACAAGCGCCTGGTTGACGTGGCGGAGGCGCAGACCCTGAACGTGGAAGAGGAAATCACCCTGTTCCTGCCGCATTTCTCCTCCGAGGAGGAGACGGTCGGTTTCGCTCCCGTCGCCAAGCGTGAAGGCGCGCTCTACATGCTGGACGTGCGCGGAATTGGCGAGACGCAGCAGGAGGAGGAACGTGCCGGCGGCTTCTTCCAGCCATACGGCTCCGACTACATGATGAACGCCTTCAGCTCGATGTTCGGCGAAAGTTACTTTGGCCGTCGGGTCTTCGATGTCCTGCGGAGCATCGATGTGCTGAAGGCCGAGGGTGTGAAGAAAATCCATCTGGTGGGACGTGGTACTGGCTCCCTGCTCGCCTTGTTCGCCGCGCTCTTCGAGCCTGCGGTGGCCGACCTGGAACTGCATGAGACGCCCAAGACCTTCCGGGAGTGGATTGACAATGCCGTCTGCGACTGGCCGGCCTCCTCGTATCCTGACAAGGTTCTGCTGGCGTTCGACCTGCCCGACCTGCGCGACTTCTACGGGGCCAGGCTGACGGTCAAGTCCTGGAGCGACTCGCTGATGCAGTAGCCTCTTTCCGCGTCGCCGAATGCCTGCCTGGAACGCCCTGTGCCTGGCAGGCTTTTTTTATGGGTATTATATACTTGATTTGGAATGCGGTTGAAAATACGACGGCACGCCTGCATGGTGGCGCCCTTCCAGGGCGCAAAACGATTTTTCGCATTTAACCCCCAGGTGAACGCGCCCGACGGGC
>JAFRLP010000425.1 GCA_017431185.1 Victivallales bacterium
AGCGTCAGCGACACCCTGTCACGGAGCGTCAGCGACACCCTGTCACGGAGCGTCAGCGACACCCTGTCACGGAGCGTCAGCGACACCTTGTCACGGAGCGTCAGCGACACCCTGTCACGGAGCGTCAGCGACACCTTGTCACGGAGCGTCAGCGACACCCTGTCACGGAGCGAAGAGTACGAACTTCTGTCGTATGACTTCTCCGCGCATGGCATGGCAATGCAGCCGCCGAGCACGGGGGCATCGGGGGCTGGGAAAGCCTCCGCGCCGAATGTCACAGTCAACATCAACGACAACTCCGGCGCGGAGACCACCAAGACCGTCAACCAGCGGGAGGACGACGACGGCAACCTCATCATCGACGTGGTGATAGACGCGCTCGCACGCAACAAACGCGGCTTCCGCCGCACCCTCCGCCAGTATGCCGGAGGAAACGCATAAGGAGATTCCCCCCATGCCATATCCCAGCTTCCCCGACATCCAGGCACCCGACATGAACGGCGGCATCCAGGAGGAGACCTACCGCCCGCTGCGCCGCACCGAGTTCGAGGGCAACACCACCGCAGTCCGCGCGCGCTCCGTCCGCGCGCGCAAACGCTGGACGCTCAAGTGGTCGAAGCTCCCGCAGGCCGACTACGACGCGCTCCGCGCCTTCTTCGCAGACCGCCAGGGGTCCCCGTTCTCCTGGCACAACGTATCCGATGGATACCAGTACACCGTCGTCTTCTCCGACGACCAGCTCCGGGCATCCTCCGCCATCTACGACGGCGCCACCGCGTCCATGCGCTACTCCGTCCAGACCGCAGTCGAGGAATGCGTCGCAGAATGGCAGTTCGCAGCCGAGGACAGCAATGCGGTCTATGACGGCCCGCCAATCGTTCTCAAGCTCTTCGTTACGCCGGGACAGACTGTTTCCTTCGTCGCCGACTCGCTGTGTTCAATCGACTGGGGCGACGGAGACACGGAGACCGATTCAGGCGACCCCATCTCCCATGAATACGAGAACGGCGGGAACTACACCCTAAAGGTCACGCCGAGTGCAGGATTAGAGGAACTGAACTTCTCCGGTCTGGGAGCCGCCCTCGTTGAGATCGTCCGCTGGGACGTGCCGGAGACCGTCACCTCCTTCCGCGGGATGTTCAGGGGCGCGTCACTGACCAGCCTCCCCCTCTTCAATCTCCACCACAACGCCGTGGAAGACGTGTCGGAGGAATTCGACGGATGCCTCCTGCTGGAGAGCCTCGGCGGGCTGACCAACCCCGACTCCGTGGCCAACGCCTACGCGCAATTTTACGAATGCGTCTCGTTGAAATATCTCAACGTCTTCACCAACGGCGCGAACACCGCCGACTGCTCGCTCCAGTTCTGCCGCTGCTATTCCCTGGAGGAAATACCAGACACCTTCCGCAACGGCACGGGCGTGGTCACCATGGCGCAGCAGTTCGCTGGCGCGGGACTGACCTACGCCCCGTTCTACAACATCTTCCCCGCAGGGAAGACGCCGCTCCAGTGCCGATGGGCGTTCAGCGGCTGCCGCCGTCTTACGGGATTCGTCCCGCCTGAGCGCACCTGGCAGAGCAAACGGACGTTCCAGCACAACCAGCTTGCCGCGCCGTTCCAGAACTGCACCGGCATCGACAACTACTACGACATGCCCGCCACCTGGAGCGGGCAGGACTTCACGCAGGAACAGGTCATCGCCGTCACGTTCGTGGACAACTCCGGCGTACTCGATTCCACGGTGAACGGCGACTTCACGTTCCACCTGCAAGCCGCGGAGACGGACGAGAACGACGTTACCGTTACCGTCGCCTCCGGCATCGCCCCCGCAGTCACCCTCATCCGTGGGCAGGTGTACGAGGTCATCCCGCCGGAGGGGTACGCCAAGGTCTTCCGCGCCAGATTCTATCCGGCCACCGTTTTCTCGGACAGGGAGGCGGAGCTAGAATCAACGTTCAACGCTGGCAGGGGCGTCCACTCCATTGAACTGCTCGCCGTTCCGTCTGCCTGCCGTGCGGTTTACAAGGTGAAATTCACATCGGATGTGGCTCACCACGACCAGAAAATCCTCACCTTCAAAACCTCAAGCTATCCATCCGACCAGAGCGTCAAGGTATCGTGGGGGGACGGAACGGTGGACTACGCCGACGCGTCGTCCCCCAGGTCGTGGCAGCCGGAGCATACATTCGCCGACGGCGAGTACATCGTCATGATCTGGTCGCCGAATTGCAGTCGTACCATGCTTACAGACGCAACTACAGGTGCCACGACGGCTGAAGCAGATGCAAGAACAGCGCCTTATGGACAGCACATTGTGGAATTGTACTGGTACTACTGTACTACAGACATGACCAGGGCTTTCATGAACTGCAAATTCACGAAGTTGCCGGATGATTTTGAATTCCGAAATGCTGTCAACGGCATCAAGGAATGCTTTTTCAACGTCCCGATGTCCGAAATCCCCGACAACTTATTTGACGCTTTCACATCCGGCACCAAATCGGTTTCGAACGCCTTCCGCGTGGACACATGGGATGCCGGCAGTTTCACCATCCCGGAACTTTGGAGCCGGACGGACGTGACCTTCACGAACCAATCGGACTGCTTCACTGGCCGTGTCAATTCCCCAAACTTCAAGGCCGCCGTCGCCAACGGGTGGGCTGCGGACCCGCCAGTGGACGCATCGGACGAAAGTTCCGAAATCCGTTCCCTTGCGTCCGCGCTGGAGACCGCTGCGGAAGACCTCCACACCAGACTTGACGAGGGAGACCTGGACGAGGACAGCGACTGGCGGCCAGTCCGCAACGCCATCGAGTCTATGCGGAAGACCGCAGGGGAAATCGCCTGGCACCAGTGGCGGTACGTCAACGCGGGGAACCTGCTTCCCATCTACGCCTCGCAGTGGGCATTGGCCGATGGTGAAAATGAAATCCAGACAGAATTCATTGATGTCATATCAGAAACCAGATACTCAATTACACTCAATGCAGGATATAAGATGACGTTAAGATATTACAGCGCCGATGATGTTCTTAGAGATGCTTTTGTTTATAACGCAACGGTTGGCGGCACGACATATCATACTACCGCCAGCAATGTCGCAAAAGTGCAAGTCATGTTGTCACTCCTTTCAGGAGAGGACATTTCCGCTTCACAGTTGACTTTGGACGCGGCCTCGCCGCGGATGGAGGTGGCCCCATGAGGATACTGACAACAGGCGCGGCGGAGGACATCGCCAGGGCGGCCGGCGGCGACTGCTGGTTCGAGCTGCTCGACGTAAACCTCGGTGAAAATTACGGCGACATGCTCGACAACTGGCGGCATGAGGCCCCGGATGCGTATGCCCAGTTGAAATGCCGTCTGCTCTGCCATACCGTCACAAAGACCACGCCGGGATACACGGGGGGAATCGCGGACGGGCATCTGCTGCTCGTCAACGCCGACATCCCCGTGCTGGAGGAAGCACCCAGCATCACTTGGGAGCAGGCCGAGGACAATCCTGACATTGAAGACGTTGACTATTGGGAAAACGCCGAGACCGACGAAATCACCGGCAAGCTACACTGGCCGACACCGTATGCCCGCGACGCTTCGGCGCAGGCACAGGGGGCGGACGGTGCGCAGACCATGCAGATACGTCTTGGCGACCCTTCCGGCGCACTCTGGCAGTTCGTTCTCGCGGCGGGGGGACTGCGGGGGTGCGCCGCCACGCTTTCTCTCGCCCGCCTAAAGGAGTATCCATGGAACACGGGGCCAGACGGCTCCCCCCTCGAAGTCCAGCCAGGAAAAACAGTGACCGCCGCGCTCGCCTTCCCAGCCGAGGTCTCCGTCGAGTACACCATCCGTTCCTGCGCCACGGACGGGACGAGCTTCACCTTCAACCTCTCCACCGACAACCCGTTTTCCCGCCAGTGCCCCCCGCGCAGAATGTACAAGGCACGCTGCCGCTGGGTATTCAAGTCGCCCGAATGCGGATACGCTGGAAACGCCGACTCCTGCGACCGCACCATCGCAGACTGCCGCGCAAAGAACAACATCGCCCGCATCGGATGCTTCCCCGGCTGCGGGACGGGAGGGCTGGCCCAATGATGCCTCCTGAACTGGCGTCGCTTTCCCGCGTGAAATACCTGGAGGGCGGGCGGGACCCCGCCACCGGCCTCGACTGCTGGGGCTTCTACCGTGAAGCCTGCCGCGTCCTGTCCCTGCCCGTGCCGCCAGTCCACCAGGTAGAGGGAAAGGAGGGGTATGCCGCAGAATGGGCGAAGGCCGCCGCATCCCCCGAATGGCGTCGCATCATCATCCCCGAACCGTACTGCCTCGTATTGCTCACGCGCCCGGGGCGCAACCCGCACTGCGGAATGGTGCTTCCCGACCTCTTCACCTTCGTCCATCTCGGAGCGCAGGGCGTCCGCCGCGACTACCTGGACTGCGCACAGTTCCGCCTCGCCAGAAAGGAGTATTTCCGATATGTCCCCTGACCGCAGAATCACCGTCTCCGCCCGTTCCCTCGCACGGAGCGAGACAGTCCCCGCATACGCATCCCCCGCCGCCACCGCCAGGCAGGTGCTGGAGGCCACGTTCCCGTACCGCAGGTTCACCCGCTTCGCCATCGACGGCGTGGAATGCAAGCCCGACACCTCCATCGGCCAGGCGACGCACGTGGCCGGATGGGAGATGCCCGCCGGACTGGAGCCAGCCACATGGGCGTTGATTGGCAAGATTGCCCTCTATGTCGCTGTGTCCGCGGCAGTATCCGCAGTTGGATACTTCGTCAATAAGCGGGCAATGGCCAAGATGGGGAAATACAAGAAGAGCGACGAGGAGACCTCCGACACAAACTACGGTTGGGACTACGACGCATCCAACGCCGAGCAGGAGGGGGCGCCGGTGCCGGTGCTCTACGGTCGCCGCCTGGTCATCCCGCCTGTCGCATCACAGCGGGTGCATGACGTGAACGAAACCCGCCAGTCGTTCCTCGACTGCACATACGCGGTAGCCGACGGCGGAGCGGGGTTCTCCGACGTGATAGCCTACGAGAGCGAGGGGGATTCAAAGTTCTACGCCCGCGTTGACCACACTCCCTGGGAGAACCTCAACAAGGGAACCACATCCGCGTCTGCGGGCGACAACTGGCGAACCTTCGCCGCCATCTACGGTGAAATATTCACCAGCGTCCCGAAAAGCTCCTGGCAGTCCGGCACGTTCTCCGGCGGGGACCGCCGCGACAAGCTAACCGACGGCGACCTCAACGAGGAAGACGAATTCAAAACGGGAGACCTCTATCTCCACTTCTCCCGCCCCATCAGCATCGACAAGGTGGTGATGTACACCCGCTGCAAGAAGGACAGGTATTTCTGGGGGAACTTCACCCTGGAAGGCCTGGACAACATCGGCGAGGGACAGACTGCCCGCTGGACATCCATCAGCGGGGCAAGCGCCTGGTATTGGGCCGACGCGGACCGCAAGGCGATATTCCCTTCCGGCAAGGAAATCATAATAGTCACGCATTTCACCGCCAACGGAACCGACACTGTGAAGCGGCAGCACTACAGGATACATCGGAAATCCATCATGAAGGTGAACAAGATAGACCGCAGCAACGTGAATCAGATGGTGAAGGCTTCAGGAGCGGGAGCGTCTGAAGCGAAATGCCACGTCACCGAGGTCCGCGTCGGCGGCGCATATACCGACGCAGGCTCTGCGGTCGGTGGCGGATACATCGCCCTGGAGGCCACTGCAGGGAGATTCGACGAGACACCGACCACGTTCCAGACCGGCACCTGGAGCGGCCTCAATGTCTCGAAGTATTTGGAGACCGAATGGTTCGCCTTCGCCACCACCCCTGTCGCCTATCCAGACCACGCCTCCATCCGTCTCGCCTTCCCGTATGGATGCTACAAGATTGACGACGAGACGGGAGACCTGGTGAACTCCTACGCCACCGTCTCCGCCGAGTATCGTGCTGTTTCCGCCGACGGCACGTTCGGGCCATGGACGAATTTCTTTATCTCATCCCACGCCGACACTGGCATCAACTACAACAACGACGGCTCCATCACCATCGGCCTCTCCACCCAGAACGCCATCCATCTGACCTTCCAGCGGGACGGCGTCGGGAACGGAGCCGCACGCCTTGAGGTCAGGGTGAAGCGGAGCGACGTTCCGGCGGATTCGTCCATGGAGCAGAACACCTGCCAGTGGGAGATTCTGGAGGAGGGCTGGGCGTTCGTCCCCGCCTATCCCCGCACCGCAACCGCCGTGGTGCAGATGAACGCCAGCGAGAAATTCAACGGCAGGCTTCCGCAGTTCTCCATCCTCGCCCGCCGCTCCACCGTCTATGTCTGGAACCCGATACAGGGGGCATGGGAGGAACACGCAGCCGACAACCCAGCATGGGCGGCCTACGACCTCATAGTACGTCCACGCTTCGACGACATCAACCACGACTCCCCCGACGAATCAGGCGCCCTCCTGCGCGAGACCTTCCCCCATGACAAGATGCTCTACGGCGAATTCGCCGCATGGTCCGAGTTCTGCGACGACAACGGCATCGTCTGCGCCATGTACTACGACGCGCAATCCACCATGGAAAAGGGTGTCCAGTACCTCTGCGACATCGGACGCGCCCAGCTTGTACTCAAGGGAGGCAGGATCGGCGTCGCCGTTGACAAGCGTGCCGACTTGGACGCTTCGGGCAGCCCCGTCCCGGTGTTCACATTCGACGACTCCAACATCGTCGCCGAATCCTGGTCAGTCCAGTTCCGCGACCGCGCCGACCTCCCCACGGAATACGAGGTCACCTTCTTCGACCGCGACCGCGAATGGAACCGCTTCACCGTCGTCTCCCGCGACCCGGAGCTGGACAACGAGGCCACCGCCCAGAACGTCCAGAGCGTCACCCTCTACGCCTGCGACCGACGCGACGTGGCGCAGGCGTTCGCCGAATACGCCATCAGGCAGAACATGGTGTCCAGGACCTACGCCTGGAGCGGCGGCCTGTCGGCCATGCCCGTCGAGATCGGCGACATCGTTTCCCTCAAGGGAGACCTCGTCCGCGTCACCGCCGTCTCCGTCGAGGAGGACTTCACCCGCAAGTACGAGGGCGTGGAGTACGTGGACGCACGGTTCGCGTGACGCTCGAAGCCGGTGGCTAGAAAAGCCCGTCGCCGGGGGTGGAGTTGTCCCTGAAGTCATGGAAATGGCGATAGCGCGGATGCCGCACCCGCATGAGAGCCCGATTTGGCTTCATCCCGTGCCCGAGGCCAAGGAACGCCTTCAGGTCCTCCCAGGCCATCCTGGACTTGTTTGGGCGTCCAAGCGCAATCCACCGTTTATCGGTTCTCCTCTGGATTTCCTTCATCTTCTTCGGCCAATAGTCGAAGAAAAACCACACGAAAAGAATGAGGAAGGAAAGGGCGATTGGAAGGGCGCAGTGGTTTTCGGCTTCCGCAAGAAAAAGAAGTCCTGTCATCATGTCTGCTCTCCTGAACGTAATTCAAATCGCCGGAATGTGATTTTGAAAAACAAGGCCTGTGATATACACCAAAGCAAGGTCTGTGCCAAGAAAAGGAAGAATGTCAAAACGCAGAGCGGCCTCTGTCTTGATGTTGGCGTAAGTCCTTGCTGGACAATCTATTAACTAATCAAACAGTGTCCCAGGAAAACGTTCCTTATTATTGTACAATCTTTTTCTGAATTTTCAAGCAGGAAAACCATTTTTTTTGATTTTTTTTCGTGTCCCAAAATAAGGAACGTTTTTTGGGGACAATTTTTCAGCAAGCGCAAGGAGAAAAAGATGGACTTTCTGGACAAGGTGATTCTCGCCGGCATCGCTGTGCCTGTGATTTCAATGGCGTTTTTTGGGGCAGTATGGGCGGTTGGGCGCTCGCTGCTCTTCTTTGTGGAGAAAACCGGTTGTCGGGAGAGAGCGCAAGACTGTGAAGGTGGGATTGGGAGCATTGGCCGATGATGTGCATTCGCCAGCCTGTTCCGCTCTTTTATTTCCATGAAAGGTCCTTTTTCAAGCGGAATCGTGGCTGGAAGCCGTGCGGGAGCGCGGCGGACGCGCCGGGCCACGTCCAAATCGCGGCAACCCGGCTTTTTTCCGATGGTCGGCGAGTGGCAAGTGATT
This sequence comes from Victivallales bacterium, assembly GCA_017431185.1. Next base: position 8,132 of record JAFRLP010000425.1, read on the forward strand.
CGCTTTCCCGACGGCTTCGCAGTCGGGTGACTGGGGAATACGCACACGGGGCACGCCGCGCCCTTCGCTCTCCGCCCCAGCAGAACACGGAGGGCAGTTCACAACTACTCGCGCCCGGCGGGTTGCGTCAGCGGCGACCGGGCGACTTTCCCAGGGAAGATTCAAAGGAGCATGACAATGGCGATTGCGGAGTTGAACGAGTTCAGGGTGCAGGGCACCGTGACCGGCTGGCCTAGGCAGGGGCGTTTCCAGGATGGGATGCCATACCTTGAGATAAGCGTCGAGAACCTGACCAGGATGCCGATTGACGGGAAGCCTCCAATGGTCGGCACGTTCCAGCTGACGGTCTATGGGGAGGACATACAGAGGTTCTCCACTCTGGCGCCGGGGCAGCAGGTGCTTGCGTCAGGGTATCTCAAGAGCAGGGCGGTGACCAGCCAGCGTTCCGGCGACACCTACCACAGGGTTAGCATGGCGGTGCGAAGCCTGGTGCTTCTTCCCCAGCAGTACCAGCAGCAGGGGCAGTACCAGCAGTACCAGCAGCCACCCCAGCAGTACCAGCAGCCACCCCAGCAGTACCAGCAGCCACCCCAGCAGTACCAGCAGCCACCCCAGCAGTACCAGCAGCCACCCCAGCAGTACCAGCAGCAGGGGCAGCAGC
>JAFRLP010000426.1 GCA_017431185.1 Victivallales bacterium
CTCATCTATGCGCGAAATGACAATCATGCATGCAACATCCATGGAGGGGAGAATAGCACAAAAATCGTCAAAATCGTCAATGTCAGGCATCCGACTGCCATCTTCTCGATATCGGATGCCAATGACGCCACAAACAAACCGGGCGCCACCAACAACAATGTAGTCTATTGCAAGGTTTGCTGGAGTGGCAGGATTACTTACGCGCATTTTAACGTCTCCGCCCGTCATGGCAAGACAGCCAACGCGGTGTATCTGGATGGACATGTCGCTCCCATTGTCATTTCCCAAGTGGACGCCGAACAATCCGCCACCAACGACGTCTTCGGCCACTATCAGGAGTAGAATCATGCATTTTGATGGAAAGAGATTTGCGACAGCCTGGCTGGTCGCATTCGTGTCGGTTTCCGCATGGGCGGGTGAAGCGATCATGCAGGATGGCGAAAGCGATGTCGTGCGCAATGGCGCGGTCATATCGGTCAGCGACTCCGCTGAGGTTATCCAGTACCGCCCTGCTTCCATGTATGACGGAAAAGCGGAAACAGCGTGGCTCACGGGAGCGGCGCAGGATGACCATGACATCGACATTCACTGGTTCAAGAAGAATGTCTCCCTGTCTGGTGTATGGCTGGATTTCACTCCCGTGACATACAAATACCAGAAGCACTACTCCTACTTGAGCATTCAGGCTGGGAAAGTTCCCGAAGAATACCAAGGGACAAGCGTGCTGCCCAGGCAGTTGGAGTTTGAGGTCAGGCAGTATGGCAAGTGGCGGAGTCTCGGCAGCCATCCCGTCAGCAAAAACACCTTTTTCCTCCGTTTCCCGCAGGTTGTGCAGGATGTCCAGCGTTTCCGTATCTCTTTTGTCACCCAGCCTGGGGAGCGTGTGGCGATTCGCGAGATTCAGCTGCCTGGACCGCCGACTGCATCGCATGATGCGCTTAAGAGCGTTCCCCAACTCAGCAGTGGCAACGCCTATTTCATCTGGCATTCGGAGGCATCTGGTCTTGTTCCGCATAGCCAGGCGGTCACGGGCTATTTCCGCACTCCGTTTTCGCTTGAGGGAAAAAGTCCGCAGGATGCCATTCTCATTGTTGCAGCCTATAATCAGGCGGAAATTTACCTGAACGGGCAGAAACTGCTTCGCACTCCGCTGACAGTTCCTGAGTCCAAACCGCTGGCCACGCGCATGGCGGTGCCAGTGTCGCTTTTGAAGGAGAACAATCTCCTTGCCTGTTCGGCGGACAAGACCGATATTGCCAGCGGTCTCCATGGAGTGCTCTATCGGCTGGCGATTCGCTATGCTGACGGAACCATTCAGGAGATTGAAAGTTCCGGGCAAAACGCCACCGCCTCCTTGACGGCGGCGGACGGATGGAATGCTCGGTTGGATGGGTTTGACGACTGGAAAAAGGCCCATAGCCGGTTCCGCGCAACAGGGTATCCAGGCGATTTCTGGTCAGTGGATGCCAGTGAACCGTTCTTCTCCGATGAACTGGAACTGGTCGCCTGCGAACTGACTCCCGCCATCCCCAAAGATGGGGAGCAATACCGCCTGGAATTGGAGTTTCATATTCCCGCGCCTCTAAAGAATTCCTATCGGGTTACCGCACGCTATGGGGACATGCCAGTGGAATTGTACGCCGATTACAGTCTGGGCATCGCCGTCACCTCTCCCGAAGATTCGCTTCGCGCTGGAGACCAGGGGAGAAAACGCTGCGTCATCACGGGAAGTTGGCTGGAGGAGGTCAGCGCCGCCTTGCCGTTGCGTCTGGCGGTCGCCAACGGCAAGCAGCAGGCGTTTCTGAAAACCAATGTCGGCACGATGCTCTCCGCGCCCGTCAATGGCCAGGTTGAACTGATGCTGGGGGCGAAGGAACCCGTGCTGCAACCTGGTTTCCCGAAGGCTGAACTGAAGGAGGGACGCTTCTACATCGACGGCAAATTGACCGCGCCTTTCTTCCTGGGCGACAATAGACTCACGGCAGGACGGGTGGCGGACCAGTTTGAGCTTGGGGCTCTTCAGATGGTCAGAATCCATAAAATGACCGTCGTGGCTCCCCCCGAGCATCGGCAAGCCGTCCATGACCGTGATGTCAGAATCTTCGAGCAGTGTGTCCACTACGCATTGCGGAAGAATCCGAACGCGAAGATTATGCTGGTGTTCAACCTTGACCCGCTGGCGGAATGGCTGTTCGCTAATCCGGACGAGCAGATTGAATTGGGAGACGGCAGTCGTCTGATGGGCTTCTACAACAACCGAGGCACTGGCAATCTTCAGGTCAAGGTCAGTCTGGCCAGCGTCTCCTTCCGCAAACTGCTCTACGACTCCGTGCATGACCTGGTGGCGCGGCTGAAAGCCCATCCCTGCGCCAACAGCATTGTCGCCATATCCTTTGACGCGGGACTGGCAGGGGAGAACAACTGGGGTGTCGATCGCTATGATTTCACCAAAGGCAAGCGCAACCGCGACAGTTGCATCACTGGCGATTTCGGGGTGGCGGCACGTCGGGCATTGGTGAAGTTCCTTGACCGACGCTATGCGTCAGACGCCGATTTCGCCCGGGCGTGGAAACTGTCGGACGGCGCCAGGAAGAACGACCTGCTCTCCTTTGAACTCTGGCCTCACCAGCGTATCCAGGATATTCTCCTTTGGCGGAACCGTCCTCAGGGCCATTTCATCTTCCGTGACGGTCAGAAGGACGGTCATGCCGCTGAGGACATGAATGAATTCTGCTCCATCACCCGCTCCGAGATGCTTTTGGTTGCGGCAAAGGCGGTCAAGGACGCTTCGGAGCGGAGCCTGATTGTCGGCACCTACGCTGGGTACGTTTTTCCGCAGTTGACCAACAATCCCACGGGAAGTTCGGTCTATTCGGGCCATGCGTCTGCCAAACTTTTGCGGGAAAGCCCTGACTTCGATTATTTTGCGTCGCCCCAATGGTGCCATACGCTGGACCTGCCCATCTTCTACAGCGTGCTGAACGATTCTCCTGGGCTGTATGGGAAGACCTATATCGCCGAAGGGGACATTCGCACCCATTCGGCGCAGTTTGGCCTTCTTTACAGCAGGAAGGAGATGATCTGGCAACTGCGCAAAATCGCGGGTCTGATGCTCTCCAAGAATTTCGGGGCCTGGTTCCTGGGCTGGGCCTACAGCAATGCGGGGCCTCGCGGGGTGCGTTATTTCTCCGACCCTGCGGTGTTGGATGAGTTGAAGTCGCTCCGCCAGGCCAGTGAGTTGCCTCCCGTGAAGGAGCCTGTTTCCGGCAATCGCATAGCCTTGCTGGTCAGCGAGCAAAGTTCCTGGTTCATGGACTTGATGTCGCCAGCCAACACCGTCCATGCCATGATGACCTACAAGAATCTGCATAAATTCCTGCGTACAGGCGCTGGTTGCGACATCATGGCGCTGGAGGACCTGCCGCAGCTGGTCAAGACTGGACGGCTCAAGGAGTACCGTTTCGTCGCCTTCTTCAATGCGTTCCATCTCAACGCCGAATTGCGCAGGCTGATTAACACTGAGGTGAAGGCGGATGGGCGAACCTTGCTCTTCTTCTATGCGCCTGGTTTCCACGATGATTCCTTTCATCGAGACGGAAGTTCCGTTTCGACCGCTGGCATTGCGGATCTGCTGGGTGTCCGTCAGGTCGCCATGCTCCCCGAGGACCATCTCCTTGGCGCACGGTGGAATGACGGTGAAACGGTGGACTGCTCCATTTGGTGGGACATCCATCAAAAGGAGATATTCTCGGATAAGATCGGACCAGTTTTCTACCTGACGGCGGATGCGGGGGTGGAACCTCTGGCGACACTGCGGATGGATGGCACAGACCATCCTGATAAGATCGCCGCCGCCAGAATCAAGGGAAAAGACCATACGGTCATCTATGTCGCCATTCCTGATATTCCTCGCCAGGTGCTGAATGAACTGGTGCGTGAATCGGGAACCGTCATTGCCGCAGACGGCGATGTCATAGTGAATGCGAACAATGGTTTTCTCGTGGTCAGCAATCAGACCTCTGCCAGGACCGTCACCCTGAAGAGCGCTTACTCTGCGGACTGGCTCGAATTGCCTGGCGACAAGCCTGTCGCCACCGCCACGTCTGAGGTGAAACTGCCCTTTGGCGAAAACGAAACCAGGCTTTTCCGACTGCTTCCCAAACAAAAATGAATGCAACGATTCAGCACCCCAGACTACTTCAATCCGCGAGGCCTTCAGGCCTCGCGGATTGAAGTAGCTTGCGGTTCTGAATGGCAAAGACGCAATAAGATTAGGAAACAAGGCAATGGAAAAGGTTTTTCATGGCATTGCAGGAAAACTGCATATCAGCGACCCAGAGTTGTTCATCGACAACCAGGCCAGAGGGCGGAGCGGGCACATGACCCATGCCATGCTGGAATATGCCCCAGGCCACATCCTGGCTTTCAATGCCAACAGCTCGGGCCTTCGGTGCTGCGGACATTCCGCCTTTGGATGGGTGGAGTACCATTATTCGGAAGACTATGGCAAAACCTGGTCCGAAACATTCGAACTGCCCTACTCCCGCAAAGAGCTTCTGGATGGTGTTTTCTCCATATCCATCGAAAAGGCAGTGATTTGCAACGACATCATCACCATTTTCGCCTTGCGAAACTCCCAGTCATCCCCGCTCTGTTGCACGCCGTGGTCAACCATAATGACCCTGCGGAGTTTTGACCACGGGAAGACCTGGACCGAGGCTGCCGAGATGGCTCCATACGCTGGACGACTCTATGATGCGGTTGTCCATGACGGCATCATCTATGCCATGCTCTTCTGCAATGAGGAGCATGTCGGCGTCAAGCCCGAACATCTCTATCGTCTCTACACCAGCCGTGACAACGGCAAATCCTTCCAGCTGGCCAGTGTCATCGACATCGACAACATCGGCCATGCCTATGGGGCTTTGCAGTTCCGTGCGGACGGTTCGCTGGTTGCCTATGCCAACAACATCTGGAATGGATACCTGCTGGCGGAAAGTGTCAGCGAGGATGGTGGACTCAGCTGGAGACGTCGGCCAGAATGCCGACTCTCCTTGGGGATTCGCAATATTCAGATATCGCGTCTGGGCAACGGCTATGTCATGCATGGCCGTGCCTATCAGGATGCCCAATGGGGCAAGGGCTTTGTTGTCTATACGTCCAAGGACGCTTTGAGCTGGGATGACGGTTTTCTGATGGAACCTGAAAAGACCTCGTGCTATTACTCCAACAATCTTCTGCTTAAGATGCCAGACGGCACGGAGAGCCTGCTTGTCCAGTACTCGGACAAGTATGGTGACACCCCTCAGAATGCAACCTGCGTCAACGTCATGCACCTATTCATGGGTTTCAGGGACTAACGCCACACTGGTACCCTGCTGTATCTGGCCTGCTTGCAAGCGGGAGGGAGGCAGGGCATTGCTTCTTTCCGAAGATGCCCTGGAGAAGCGAATCAGTCCTGATAGTTGTTATCGTAACCGTTGCGGATCAGCTGGTGATTGTATTTGCCTCCGTTCCACCAGTCGGTACGGCGGATGACTGCCGCATGGCCGTCCACATAACCTCCATTCATGGACTGGCCAGCGTAATAGATATGTTCCGTGGCAGTGTTCGTTCCTGCGGCACCAGAACCGTGTCGCGAGCCAATCCTTTCCCCCGTGGCATAGCTCGTGCTGCTGACATAGGTGAAATAGGGCAGGGTCTTTGCCGTCCCGTCGAAAACGAGCAGGGCGATGGAGGATTGCTTGACCTGCAAGGTCTTCCGTCGGATAAAATCATTGGTTCCCGAGGTTGTCGGAAGCATACTCGTGTTGCAGAGAAACGCATTCAGGCTGTAATGACCGTGCGCAAAATTACCGCTGGCCGAACCGAAAGGGACTGATTCGCTGGGACATCTGAAAATGCCGCCGTTTTTGGTGTAATTGGCAAGGCTGTATCTTGTTCCGGAGATTCCGCCTACGGTCAGGGAGTAAACAATCGAAGGCCACGAGGAGTTCTATTAATGTGAAAAAACGCTTCATCATTTCATCCTTTCCTTCATTGTTTTATTCGATTCTGAGCAACCACGTGTGCGGTTGCCCCGATTGCAAGGAGAACTCTGCCGTGTCGCGGGCGATCTCTTCTTGGGTAAAAAGATCCGTGATGCGTCTCGCCTTTTCTTCCAGTGTCACTGTGACGCTGCCGCTCTGATTGATTTCCTTGTTCAGGTAGGCCATGCCCTCTGGCGGGATGTGGAGATTCTTGCCAGA
>JAFRLP010000427.1 GCA_017431185.1 Victivallales bacterium
GATCTGCGAGGCATTCGGCTTCGAGCCGCCGAAAGGATGCGACAAGGTCTACACATCCATCAGGAAACAGGAGAGGAAGCGGGGGCGTCCAAGGAAAAAGGTGGTCGAGGTGAATAACGATTAGAAAAAAAAGGAAAACTCGCCCTTGAAAGACCTGCGCACAGCCAATTCAGCGGTCACACAGGAAAAAGTGACCACCAAGGCCGAGACGGCCTTGCCGCATCCAGCAACCGTACCGCTGGCAAAGATGGCGGAGTGCCTGCCCCTGCCGTTGGCGGCGTAAAGCCCCGCCTCAATGAACTGCCGTGCAATTCCAGCAGGTTCCGTCCCAGAAGCAAATCCCATAAAATGCTTCCAAAATGCAGTCAAATAACTTGACAACTCATTGGCTAGCAGTACATTATTGTATAGAGGTTCATGCATTTCCCCACCCACTGCCATGGTAACAAATCTTCAGACACCCTGGATATATCAGACACGTCCTTTCCGCATCTTCGGCAACCTCTATTTTGTCGGCAACTCGCCCGCCTCCACGCATCTCATTGACACAGGAGACGGCCTTGTCATCATCGATTCGGGCTACCAGGAATTTCTTTACCTCTTGCTTGAAAGCATCCGCACCCTCGGCTTCAATCCACAGGACATCCGCTACATTGTCAATTCACACGGACATCTTGACCATATTGGCGCCGCCCTGGCGCTTGCGAAACTAACGGGCGCAAAGACATTCCTTGGTGCGGGAGACCTCCCCATGGTCACGGGCGAGGTCACGTTGAACGACTATGCGGAACGTGGAATGCACTACAACCACTTTGAACCAGACCAACTCCTCCATGACGGCGACCATATCCGCCTCGGGAACCTCGACATGACATGCGTCGAAACGCCTGGCCATACGCCAGGCGTCATCTCCTTCTTCTGGGACATCACGCAGGACGGGCGGACTGTCCGCGCCGGAATGATGGGAGGCGCGGGCGTAAAGCCACTTTCCTCCGCCTACATCCACAAATACCATCTGGAAGCCGACGACTGGCGCGGCATGTTCCAACGCAGCATTCTGCGCTGCCGCCAGGAGCATGTTGACCTGTTTGTCGGCAACCATGTAAGGCAGAACGACACCTTCGGCAAGCAGAAACGGCTGGAGGAAGGCGACACGGAGGCGTTCCTTCATCCCGAAGACTGGTCGATTTTCCTCGATGGCCTTCAACAAAAACTCGATGACATCATCGCCAACGACCCGCTGTAAACGACATTATCCGAAGGAGCCGTAGAGAAGTTCGCATTTTCAGTTTTCCCTGGGTGATTTTTCCATTCTCTGTCCAGTCTCGCGCATGCATACGCGCCTTCCCGGCCATGGGAAAATCCACCTCGGAATCAATCTGAAACCCCTGCCTTTGCCTTTTGCGACTCCAAAGAGGGAATTCCCCGAAGAGACGATATATGCGCTGTCCATTATGAATCCGCGTTTGAAAGGATACCTGATCGCCGCGATTGCCGAGGCGGCATACGGCTGCAACCCTCTGTTTTGCGTGCCTCTTTACCAAGAGGGGATGGGCACAGCGGCTGTGCTGTTCAACCGTTATCTGGGAGGGACACTCATCCTGGCCACCATCATGCTGTGGAAGGGGATGCCCTTCCGCCTGACCAAACGGCAGCTCCTTCCAGTGCTGTGCATGGGAATCTTGATGCTGGGCAGCTCCTACACCCTATTCGCCTCCTACAGCTACATGGACACAGGTCTTGCCTCCAGCCTTCTGTTCGTCTATCCAGTCATGGTGGTGGCGCTGAACGCGGTTTGCTTCCATGAAAAAGTGACCTTGCCCATAGCGTCCAGCATCATCCTCTCCCTGCTGGGGATAGCCCTGCTTTCCCAAAGCGGCGACGGCGGGATCAGCACCATCGGTCTCCTTCTGGTCATGACCTCCGCATTGAGCTGGGCGCTCTATATGATTGCCGTCAACCTGCCCATGCTGGCTGGCGTTCCGAGCGTCACCCTGGTGTTCCATATCATGCTAATCGACGTTCTTCTCTACGCGGCCATGCTGCCATTCCAACCAGGCCCGCTCCTGCCCCGTTCCGCGCTGACCTGGGGCTGCACGGCAGGGCTGGCGCTCATCCCGACCATCGTCTCCTTCTTCGGCACAGCGTTGGCCATACGCCTGGTCGGCAGCACACCCGTCGCCATCCTGGGAGCGCTGGAGCCGCTCACGGCAGTCCTGTTTGGCATCACCATCTTTGGGGAGCCCCTCCCCCTGCGCTTCGCAGGCGGTGTGCTCTGCATCATCCTGGCTGTCATAATTGTGGTCAAACCTGCAGAGAGACACTCCCAGGCAGCCCAAGCACAATAGGCGAATGAATCAGCGGAAACCATCCTCAGGACAGGAATTGAATGCGGGGCAGACATCGGCAGCCAGGCCTTCTGCATGCCGCCACACGTTCTCGCGGTTCGCCAAATGCCTGACTCCCCTGCTGGCGGCGCTTTTGCTCTGCCTGGTCTTGCAGACCTGCCATAACAATCCGTGGCCAGACGCCCTTGCCGACACCAACACCATGTTCCTCTCCTTCCGCACGGAAATCAAGTCGCTGGACCCAGGCGTCTCCTATTTCCAGCACGAAAACCAGATTCTGTCCAACATAGTGGAGGCGCCGCTGGCCTACCATTACCTCCAGCGTCCCTACCGGCTGGTTCCCCGCCTTCTGGAGAGCATGCCCGCGGCGCATTACTTTGACCGCAATGGCCATGAAATGCCAGGCGACCCTCCTGCCGACCAGGTTGCGCGCGTGGAATACGAATGCTCCCTCCGCAAAGGCGTCCTCTGGCAACCTCATCCCTGCTTCGCCACGGCCCAATCGGATTTGCCTGACGTGAGTTCCCCGATGGAGGTGCCGGCCCAGGCCACCCGCGAACTGGTCAGCGAGGATTTCCGATTGACCCTGGTGCGCCTGTGCGCACCGTCGGTTTCCTCGCCTGTATTCACCACCCTCAAATCCTTTCTGGCCGGTTTCGACGAATGTTCCGCCTACCTGACCCAACACGGGGGCACGCTCCAGGCGATGCGCCAGGCGCCCATGGCGGCCATCCGCATTGAGGATGACCACCACTTCCGGCTCATCCTGTCACGCAAATACCCGCAGGCGCTGTATTGGCTGGCCATGCACTTTTTCGCGCCCACTCCCCACGAGGCCCTGGCCTTCTATGAGAGCAAGGCAGCGCGGCGACGGGGCTTCTCGCTGAACCATTGGCCAGTCGGCACAGGTCCATTCCTGCTCAAGACCTTCCACAACAACGCCTCCATTGTGCTGGAGCGCAATCCCAACCACCACCATGACCTCTACCCGCAGGAGGGCATGCCGGAAGACCGGCAGTCTGGGCGGTTGGCGGACGCAGGGCGCGCCCTCCCCC
>JAFRLP010000042.1 GCA_017431185.1 Victivallales bacterium
AATCACGGCATCCGTTCCGCGCGGGGAGATGTTCGCCAGTCGGATGCTGCCGGAGAGCCGATAGGTCCCAGGCGGGAAATGAATCGAGCGATGGTCGTAATGGCTTCTGCTGGCCTTTCCCGCCGCGTCAGCCGCCGCCTGTATCGCCGCCGTGTCATCAGACGCTCCATCCCCCGCAGCCCCGAATTGCCTGACGTCGAACTCCGCCGTCCCCCATGCGGGCAGGGAGACGGCAAACCATAGGACAAATGTCGCAAAAAGCATTCTCATGGCAAAACTCCTTCGTTGACTACCAGGGCCACGGCGGAGCGGAGGCCAGGCGCCATTTCCAGTCATTGTTGCGGTTCCGCTCCGTATCCAGGGACGGCATCAAGTCCATCATGCTCAACCACTCGACATGTCCGTCCAGGAAAGACCAGTTGGCGCCATTGTTATGCCTGGGGACGTATTTGGAGTCGCCGCGGCTGAAAAGCGTCCCGCCGGCCTGGAAACTGGCCACGTAATACGCGCTTGTCTTGGGCACCCTGGCTTCCGTGAACGAACCGCGGCGGGACGGATTCCTTATCCCTCCCCTTTTCTGCCAGGGATTCAAATCCGTGCGGACCGCATTGTAGAACAGGTTGTACGGGTGAAGGTACTGGTTCAGGGAGTAGTCCGTGTAGTTGTCCTTGTTGTTTCCGCGTTCGGCCTGGGTGCGAAGCGTTTCGGAGGGACAGTGTATGTAGATGTTCCCCGTCCACAGATTCTGTCCCCGCAGCATATTCAGGTAGCTTTTGTCGAAGAGCATCCTGTTCCAGTGGATTCCCGACGAGCCGGATTTGGTGATGAACAGGGAAGGGATAATATAGTCATCGTAGTCATCCATATAGGTGAAGAGCGTGAAGCCCAACTGCCTCATGTTGTTCTTGCAGGAGACAAGACGCGCCTTCTCCCGCGCCTTGCCCAAGGCGGGCAGAAGCATTGCGGCAAGTATGGCGATTATCGCGATCACGACGAGCAATTCGACCAAAGTAAAGCGTCTGTTCATTTTTGCCTCCAGATAGTTTTTTTCATGGTTGCCACTCATTTTTCCAGAAACGCCACGGTGTTCGCTCCCATGCGGAACACAATCTCCCCTTCGGGAGTCCTGTCAAAGGGGATTTCCGTCAAGTCATTGGAGTCGTCCAGCAAAAACAGCCGTGCGCCATCCAGCGGGGCATCCTTGCACACGATTCTCACCTCCAAATCATCAGGCGTGAACTGTTCCTCAAAGAAACGGCTGAGCAGAAGACGGACTCTGCCGTCCTGCGCGGCGCCCACTGCGAAGAGACCGCTTTTGTCCTGGGTGTCAACCGCAATCTGGTTTTCCAGTTCCGCCAGCAAAGACCAGCACCGAAACACAAAATAGGTCTTCAGTGGCCTAAATGTGTAAAAGTCAAACAGCCCGTTGTAAACAGAGGGGCGCGCATCGTAATACATCATCATGTCAATGGGGGAGTTTTGCCCCGCGCACATTGCGGCGCAGGTGAACGCGGCCCCCTTCATCCCCAGGATGCACCGAATGCTTCGGTTGAACTCCTCCACGCCCTTTCCGCGCGCATAGTTCCACTCATCCAGCACGCTTTCCGTCCGCTCATAGCCATAGGAGTCCAGAAGCCTCCTGTATCTGCGCCCCATGCTGTAGATGGCAGGCGACGGCGCATAGACATGCCAGGAAAGGAAATCCAGCGGTGTACGCACACCATCAGAGGTCAATGCCGACAGAAACCTTTCTGCCCAGCCGATGTCCCTTCCCCGCAACGCGGGACCGCCAATCTTCAGATGCGGGAAACACCTCTTGAGATGGGTGGCGGCAACCCGATACAATTCAAAGAACTGTTCCGGCGTGCCCTGCCAGGTGGGATTGCCGTTTTCTTCCAAAAGATGGTCAGGCTCGTTCCAGAGCTCCCAGTACTCGATGTTCCAATGGAATCCGTCCGCCCAGCCTTCATTGAAATGACGGATGATATGCTCGCAGATGACCGCCCACTTGCGGAAATCGGCGGGCACCTGGGTGCCGTATTTTTCAGGTGCATGTTCTATCTTGCTGCCCAGCCGATAGAACACGCGGCTGCCGCCCTCCCGAATCTTCTTCAGATAGCGGTCCGTCTCGGAGAAGTGATAGGAGTCGGGTGCTTCCGCGTCCTTTGCAAAGTCCGGAAAAACAGCCTGGATGTCAACGGTATGCTCTCCCCCATACGCGCCGCAAAATGAGGCGTCATGGGTACGGCACCAGGGAATTTGCGCAGTCTGCCATAATGCCAGGTTGCCTCTGCCGCCCATCTCGCCGATTGGCCCGTTGTTGACGGCATTCATCGGCTTGATGTGCCCTATGACCTGCCCCGTATCCACGACCAGGCGCAAGGGAAGGCTTGCATGGGCAGCCTCATAGGATTTTTCACGGATGAAGAAAATGCACTTCCCCCGTCCATGCGTCAGACGCACCGCCAGCAGATTGTCTCCCTTCCTGCCCAGTCCCGTGAAGCCATGGTCTTCGGCGGAGGCAAACTGCTGCAGCCCGTCAAAGCCCGGACAATTGGAATAAATCCTCTCGCCATTGAGCCAGACCTCCAGGCAGGTATCGCAGCCAACGCCGAACCCCAGAAAGGAGTCAGCCGCCAAAGTGAAAGGATGATAGACTATGCACTCATCGCCTGGTCTCATGCGGTTTTCCGACACGTCGTCTAGATTCACGCCGTGCTCACAGCCCAAATCGAATGGCAGGCAACCATCGGGAATCCGCCCATAATCAGCGTTCCGGGGACTCAAGGAAAGCCACCAGAATGCGTCAAGGTCATCCCTTTGACCATGCAAAACGTTCATACACTTGTCCTCAAAATGACATTTGTTCCAAATTGATATAAATTATACACATTAATTTCGAATCTAACAATAGCATTTTCTGCATAAAACCTGATATTTTGCGCAAAAAATGTTCGGAGGATGTTTTGAGCGGTTCCTGCCACGTCACCGTTTGCAAAGCCCGCGGAGAAGGATATATTTGTCGTGTCACTCCATTCATTTCAGGACTGCTCCCCCATGAAATCGGCAAGTTATAAACTCGATGGCTTGAAGCGCCTAAGCAGTTATCCCTATCCTCTGTACAAGATAGGGGTGAAAGTCAACCATTTTGTCCACCATGACAACTTTTGCCTCGACCGTTTTTTCATCTGCTTCAGCTTCAACAAGGAGAAATACAATTCCGCAAAGTTCGACTTGCACCCCACCTTCAGCATCCTGAGACCCGGAACCATTCTCACTTCCCATGAGTGCATTCCGCATGACGAACTCTATTTCTCCTACGCCCCTGAACTATCGGAAAGGCTGGAAGCGCTTTTCCATGGCCTCCTCCCCAAACGGCAGAACCGTTTTTCCCCTGACCGCGACTTCAGGCAAGACCTCTCCAGGATACTGGAACTGCTGGACAAGCGCATGTTCCTGGGGGTGGCGGACAGATTGGACGCGCTCGCCATGCAGATGACCATCAACGCAATGCTCAACTCCTCTTTTCCCTCCCAGGAAGAGTGCGTGGCCAGCATGAAGATTCAGGAGGCGGCGACAAGGTTGAAAGAGGGCGCCAAACTGCCATCCCTGTTGCGGGAATTGGGCTTCAGCCACAGGACTTTCTACTATGAATGGAAAAAGAACTTCTCCATTTCGCCAAAGCAATTCCAATTGGAGGCGCAGTTGGAAAAAGCGCAAAGCCTCCTGCAAAACTCAACTCTGACCATTCAGGAAATCGCCCTGCAATGCAATTTCTCCAGTTACCGCTTCTTTCACAATTGCTTTCAGAAATCACTTTTATGCACGCCAGGCGAATACCGCAAGGTCTTTCATCATATAAAGTAAGGAGCAACTGTCCAGCCCCCCTTTTTCCACAAAATACCTAAAAGGCATTGCGGGCAGGTTGGGGACTCACGCTTGGCACGTCATGCTCCCGTGGACAATCTGAGGCTGCGCACATCAAAACAGGCGAGGGCATTGAACAGTTAGCAGGATTTCTACGGTTCTTCATTCACCTGTGGTGACTTCACTGGGGATGGGACGTGGCTTCATTTCCAGGAACACGCAGTCGGACTCCTTGGTGAAAAAGCGCTTCAGCCCCTGCGGAACCGCATTGGCCATCGGGGAGGAGAGCAAATTGTTGAAGACATGGTACGAGACTCTGGCCATGCCGTTGGGATTCCTCTCAAGGTCGCCCTCCCAATTCAGCGACGGGTCGCACTGGAGCAGCGGCGCCAGCGTCAGGCCGTAGTTGTCCGTCAGAACAATCTGGGAGGGCAGGGAGAAGAGGCGGACAACCGCGCCGTTCTCCCTCCTCTGCTGGCCGCAGGCCAGCAGGCAGTTCCTTATCAGAATCCGTCCGCCCCCTGTCCATGGATGCCTGGTGGCGGGGCCTGAATAGTTATAGACGGCGGGGAGGCCGCCGCCCTCGCCTCCGAACCGGACGGACTCCGCCTCAAGGCGGGAGTAGTTGTCCACCCAGCGCGCATTATGGTAGTATAGCGGCCCCTTGTCGGGATTCGCGGAGGGCGTCAGGCAGCAGAAGGCGAACCGCATGGTCCCATAGCGATTGAGGAACGCCGCGCCGTCCGCCATCTGCGGCTGCGTCTGGTCAACCCAGCAGTTGCGGAGTTCCATCAGGTCGCCATAGTTCTGCGCGCACTGGTAATTCTTGGAGAAAAGGCAGCCTTCAACCAGGGTCTGCGCCGACAGATGGCTGGCCCCGCGCTCCGGCTCCAGAACCACCGCCACGCCGCCCGCATACAGGAACTGGCAGTCACGGATGGTGATCATCGTCTTGTCCACGTTGTTGTTGCGGAAGCGCAGATGCGTCCCGCCGCCCGCGAAAATCATTCTCTCCACTCGGTTGCGGAAGGCACGGACGTCGAACAGAACCCCATTCTCCTCGCCATGCCACTGAAGCATCGGTGTGCCGCCGTCACCTGAAAGGGAAACATGATTGCCGATTTGGATCGTTCTGGTGATCTTGTAAACTCCTGGCGGAAAGGTAACGGTTTGTCCTGTGCCGAAATAACTGGAAGGCTTGTGCCTGCCGAATGACCGGAATATGCGGGTCTGTTTATTCGCCGCCGTGACTGCGGCCTGGATGGCCTCGGTGTCGTCGTTTTCCCCATCGCCTTTGGCTCCGAATTGCCTGACGTCGAATTCGCCAGCGCTCAACACCGGCAAGACAGCGCACAACAGCAGGACAGAATGAAATTTCATGGTCTATTTCCTTAGATTGTGGGACGGCTGTGAATTGAATCCCAGTTCATGGATTTCCAGCACACTGCCAGCATTCGCGTAAATGTAATGATGGGCTTCTTTGCCTTGACGGGAAAGATATTTGCGACCGATATAATAAATCAGGAAGGAGAGCGTCTTTTTCCCTTTGAGTGCGGGCATGGCTTTCGGCAGATTGATTTCGATGCGTCCGACATTCTGCTGCTGTCCCCGATGCGTAAACAGTCTGCCGCTTTCCTCGTCGATGAATTTGACTGCGAATTCCGCAGGGGAATCCGAGCGGAAATCCATCAGCAGCCAGGGAGTCTTGTCCAAATCGACCTGGACATGACGCAAGGTGGCGAAAGGCGCATCCGAGCGGATTCCGTCCCAACGCCGCATCAGACAAGCAGGATTCGCTTTGCGGACGATGGCGAGCAGTTCATCGTTGCGAAAGGTCGAGCCGTCCATAAGGCCAGCCAGCACCAGTTCCGCGCCAGGCTGGGAAAGCGCATTGACTTCGCAAGTCCCAGGGGACTCCTTCGCTTTATATTCCGCCGCTTTTCGTTCCAGGGCCTCTCCTTTCAAGTGTTCGGCTGGATGCGGCGTGGGCTGTATATACGGGACACTCAGCGAGGGCGACAGGACATTTTCGCGGAATCCGACATTTCCCTGCTGACGAAAGGCGAAAGAGCCTCTGTCGCCTTGAAAATATGCATTCATGTCCAACTTCGAGTCAAGCAATATTCCGGAAGTCAGGGTGGACCGGCTGTTTTCCAGGGAGAGCAGATTCGGCACCTCAAAGCAGAAGACCATGCAGTTGCGCAGATTGCTGGTATGAGCCGAAACTTCACAGTCGCGGATGATTACGGAGTTCGGGAGGGACGGCAGCCTGCTGTATTTGCGGAAATTGTAAACGGCGGTGAATCCCCCTCCCTCCGCCCCGAACCGGCAGCCGATGGCCGTGAGCGAACCGTAATTGTCAATCCACCGCTGATTGGCCCCGTTGCACAGCGGCACACCTAGCAGATTGTCAACCGTCATCACGCCGTGTCGGTTCACAATGACTGCCTTGTCCATCATTTTTTCATCGTTCATGAACCAGTTGTCGCGGATGACAGTCCAGTCCGAATCGCTGTCGATGGAGCAGATGCACCGGATGAATTCGCACTTGTGCCGCTGTCGCTCGTAGGCGGCCAGGCGGTCACGCTGGTCAAAGACGAAATCAACAGACTACATCAAATTTTATCAGCGATTTTCTGGAGGATTTTACTCATCTTCATTTGCAATCTAATTTCCATAGGCTATTTTATACCTATGTTCATTCATCCTTCGTTAAAAATTTGATGGTCTATGCCTACATTTAACCCCACAACTTTAACCTTGCTCCGAGAACACTCCGGTCTAAGCCAACGTGCTCTGTCCACTGTTCCATCGCTGGGCTTGACGGCATCAACCTTGTCCAAATATGAATCAGGAGTTAATCATCCCTCTGAAGATGTCCTAATCAAATTGGCAAATCACTTTGGTGTTATGCCAGATTTCTTTACCCGTTCTTGTGACAATTTCACAGATGGTTTAATTTTCCATCGAAGCCATTCAGCATTAAATGCATCGAATCGAAGTAAAATAGAAGCCGAGGCGCGTTTGCAAGCCATTGACGCCCTGGATATTTGTCGAAAACACCATATTGTCACTGATGTTCTTCCTCGAAATGGACGTTCTCCGCAGGAGATGGCAAAGGCATTGCGTCAGCAATGGCGCATCCCTGCTGGCCCGCTATCCAATGTCTTTGCGATTCTAGAGACACACAACGTCCTGCTCATAGAATTTGACTTCGGAACTGACCTTTTGGATGGCTTCTTTTTGGACTCCGCATCCTCTGTCATTTGCCTAGTCGTCAACTCAAATCCAGCACTACCTCCAGACCGAAGGCGCTTTTCCGTCCTTCACGAGCTTGGACATGCACTGCTTGCCAAAGATATGTTTCCAGGGAAAGAGGCTGAAGACGAAGCCAATGCCTTTGCCGCTGAGTTTCTTGCACCTGCCGAGGACATAAAGGCTGATTTGAGTGGTGTAAAAACCATGGGACATTTTCTTTCACTCAAATCCAAATGGGGAATGTCTATTGCTGCATTAGCAAGACGTGGCCGCGACCTGAAACTTTATAGTGAAGCCACTTATCGACGCATCTGCATTTTTTTGAGTTCAAAGGGGTTGCGTAAAGAAGAACCATCCTGTGGACTTCATCAGGAAAAAGCCGGCCTTCTCCCAAATTTGTTGGCAAAGGAATTCCAAAATCAAGCAGAACCTTGGAAAAAACTGTTCTTGTCACAAGAGACCTTCCGTCGCAGATATTCTCACATAATCGACCATAAGGAGGATAAATAATCTAAAGATTGAACTCAATATTCGCTTTGACAAAAAGCCTCCGCCAGTTGCCGCAAACAGCTGACGGAGACTGGATTTGGCGTAAACGTGAAACGTCACGCCCCTGCTATGAAGAAGCCAGGGCTAATAATGTATCACGTCTCCACGCTTTTTCCAGTCATTCAACGTTTTTTTGACTTGTACACGTAAGGAGCATGAACATTATGCACCCCATATCACCTAAACCACCCTTTCAGTCGCCCCCCATCCATCCAGACAACCTACTGCCTGGCTTACGAGAAACCTTCTTGTTCAATCTCTTTCAGGATAAAGAACATAATAACCTCCGTTGTGCGAATGTACAGGACTACATCATTCGATACCATCTAAACGTAGGCTACCCAGGGCATTGCGACAAGACAGAGGAAATCCCCTACCTACTCGAAATACCGAAACTGGTTTTTCCCGACCGTACATGGCACTTCCACATGATAGCCAAGAATGCAGGGCCAAACGATGCCGCTG
>JAFRLP010000428.1 GCA_017431185.1 Victivallales bacterium
GTTTCGGGCGTGGGGTTTTATATCCAGCCGGAACAAGGCCGGAATGCCGCAGAGAAGCGCATTCGGCGTCATGAAGAAGCGTTGCAGGAACTGGAAGATTTTGTGGAGGGGATGGATTTCTCCGGTTTGAGCGAGGAGGAACGCCAGGTGGTGGATGACTATCTGGATTGGCGGCGGCAATGGGCGGAGGTCATCTACGACCCGACGGTTTCGCCGGAGGAGAAGTTGGCGGTGGCGAAACAATGTTCCGTTGAGTTGCGGCAGAATGCGAGAAACATCCTGTTGCGTGAATTCTATTCCTCCGAGCCTTGGAAAGCCTTGGAAAAATATGATCAACTATCTTATAAGCTAAGATTTGGTGCAATACATAGATATATGTATCCCCCGGGCCGGATCAATGTGGATTACACGGATGCCGAAGGAACCAGGCATTGCTACAGCGTGAAACTGTTTTGACCCCCTGCCAGCACCCCTCGTCCCCGTCCATTCACGCAGTTTACAAGAGATGGGCGAAGTAGAGTGGCAGGAAGATGATGCCGTCCTTCGTTTGGAAATCGCCGTCGTGAAGAAGATATGGCGTGTGCAGCTCCTGGCGGTATTTCGCGATGAATTTGCGCAATGAGTTCAGCGTGTAGTTTTTTCCGCTCTTGACCTCAATCGGGCAGATATTGTGACGGTTGGTGAGCGAAGGCTTGGCAATCAGGAAGTCAATCTCCATCCGGTCTTCTTTGTTTTGGCTGCTCTGGCTGGAATAGAAGTACAACCCATGACCGTTGGCTCGCAGGGTCTGCGCCACAATGTTCTCCATTACCATGCCCAGATTCACGCCGAGACGGTCATACAGGAGCTTGCGATAAACCTCGTTGGAGGCAAGAATCTTTTCGTCAAAGGCGTGGCTGATGAGCAGTCCGGTGTCGGCCATATAGCATTTGAGCCTGGATTGGTCCAGGTTCATCTTCAGGCCAAGCGAGGGTTCGGTGGTCAGGAATGCATGATTGACAATTCGCGCGTCCTGAAGCCAAAGGAAGGCCTCCTGGTAGGTCCGCATCCGCGCGTCAGTTCCCAATGCGGAGAGCTTGAATGGCCTCTCGTGGCGCTGGAGCTGTGAGGGAATCGCGTCAAAGATCGCCTCGACATTCAGTGCCAGGCCATTGCTGTGCTTGCGGATGTCATTGCGGTAAAGCTGAAGGATGTCCCGTTTCTGAGCATCGCATGCGGCGAAATCCATTCGGTTCAGGAAGGTCTCGACGGCCTGAGGCATTCCCCCCACAATCAGATATTCACGAAACAAGTCCATGGCTTTACGATGCAAAGCCCCGCCCAGACTTTTTTGGTCGGCGTGACAATTTCGCAGGAATTCGACCAGGTTTGCTTCGTTGCGGGCCCAGAGATACTCCTCGAAGTCCATTGGCGCCAATTGGATGGCGTGTTCCTCCGACGGAATGACAATGTCCCGGACATTCTCCTTGATGGAAAGCAGCGACCCCGTCTCCAGGTAGTCGTACCGCCCATCGGCCACCAGATACTTCAAGGCGGCACGGGCCCGGGGGAACATCTGAACTTCGTCAAAGACAATCAGGCTTTCACGCTCATAAAGCGGAACACCAGTCAATATCGGCAGCCGTAGGAAGAACTCCGGCAGATTGTCCAGATAGTGCTGAAACAATTCCCGAATAGCTGGACCGGCCTGATTGAAGTCAATCACCACGAACGAACGATATTCCTTCTGCCCGAACTCGTTTACGATATAACTTTTCCCAACTCGGCGTGCGCCCTCAATCAACAAGGAACTATGTCCCTGGCTGGTGCGTTTCCAATCCAACAATTGTTGGTAGATTTTGCGGTACATAGAAAAATGATTGATTATTATCTGGAAACAAAATTGTAACAATATAGAATATACACGAAAATAAAATTTTTGCAAGCCAGAAAATGCACGAAAACGAGATTTTTCAACCAAGCAGGTTGCACGAAAACGAGATTTTTCACAACTTCGCAAAAGGCGGCTCTAGAAAGAAATTCTAGCGGCTCTAGTGATTCTAGTAGTTCTAGAAATTCTAGAGGAACTAGTGGTTCTAGTAATTCTCGGTAATGGCCCACCATCAATATCAATCCCTCGCAGTGGCATGGCTTGGACTTCATGCCATTGCGAGGGAATCAGTGTGTAACACAAGATGAAGAAGGAGTCTATGGAGTAAGGTTTTCCTCCTCTTTTTGGTTTTGGATGGAAACCTTTATCTTCAAGCCTTGGGCATTCTCAAACAGTTTCCGATTCACTTGGAAATTGATGGTAATCAAGCTTGAACTGGTGCCGGAGCCGAATATATCTTCTTGCCCAAGAAACAATGGCCAGACAACAGCCGTTGGATTTTCATTAGAAGGATCAAAGTAAAAACCATATTTGCCACGGTCGCCCTCGACACCAACCAAAATAAAAAAGGGCACCATAGCTGTTGGAACATTGGCTAAAACATTAGAATTATTGTCATATATTTCATATCACTAGTGTCCCATAAAAATCAAAAACAGGTAGTTGAATCTAACTAAAAATCAAGGAATTACGTAGTAATTTTCGTGCGTACCGATTTGAACGAGTATCTTTGCAGCCAGGACGGAGGCTGCAATGAACAAGGACAAATACGTTTTCGCACAAATGACAGAGCATCTTGGCTACCTCAAATTCAGACGCCTTGTCGGGAAGTACAGCGGCGATTCCTATGTGAAGCACTTCACATGCAGGAACCAGCTGCTGACGCTGATGTTCGGCCAGCTGAGCGGACGCGACAGCCTCCGCGACCTGGTCACGGTCCTCGAGGCGCACCGCTCGAAATGCTACCATCTCGGTCTTGGAAGCGTCCCGGTTTCCCGCAACGCCTTCGCCTTCGCCAACCAGAGGCGGGATTTCCGGATCTTCGAGGAATTCGCCTTTTCCATGATGGCTGACGCGCGGGAGACCTGCGGCGTGGACTCGCCTGGACTGGACGGCAGGATCTTCGCCTTCGACTCGACAACCATCCCCCTGTGCCTTGCCGTCTTCCCATGGGCGAAGTTCCGCCGCCGCAAAGGCGGAGTCAAGGCGCATGTGCTTTACGACCTGGAGACGAAGGTCCCGTCCTTCTACCACGTCACCACCGCCTCCGTCCACGATTCCAGGGCGATGCACGCGATTCCGCTGGAGGAAGGGGCCTACTACGTTTTCGACCGCGGCTACAACGCCTTCGCCGAACTGTGGCGGATCAGCCTGGCGGAATCCTTCTTCGTGGTTCGCGCCAAGAGGAACCTGCAGTTCAAAAGCGTCAAATGGCGTCGGCGGCTTCCGGAAAACGTGCTGGGAGATGCGGAAACCGTGCTCACGGAGACCGCCTCTGCGAAGAAGTCCCCCGGCAGGCTTCGGCTTGTGAGGTTCCACGACGCGGAGCAGGACAGGGACTTCGCATTCCTGACGAACGCCTTCGCGCTCTCCTCCCTGGAGGCGGCCGGCCTTTACAGGAACAGGTGGCAGGTCGAGCTCTTCTTCAAATGGCTGAAGCAGCACCTCAGGATCAGGAAGTTCTGGGGCACTTCCGAGAACGCCGTGCGCATCCAGCTGGCCGTCGCGGTGACCACCTTCTGCCTTGTCGCCATCGTGCGCAGAAGAATGCAGGTCAAGCGATCCGCCTACGAAATGCTGCAGATCCTGGAAGTGTCCATGACCGACAAGACACCTCTCGCCGAACTGTTCGGACTGGAGGACAGAATTGAACCAGACAGTAATGAAACGCCATTTTTGCCGGGTCTCTTTGATTAAAACAAAATTCCTCCTCATTTTAATGGGACACTAGTGA
>JAFRLP010000429.1 GCA_017431185.1 Victivallales bacterium
AGCAGCAGGTCGCGACAGACCTGCATGAACTGGCCTACACCCTTGCCCGAAAGTTCCGCTGGCAGATAGGTCCCAGCGATGCCACAGCCTTGAATTACCTCAAATTGAGCACGCAGATTCCAGGCCGTTACGTTTTTCTCTCCGACGGCCCCAGCCGCAGTTACTGCATTGACAACAGGACGCTTGAATTCCGTCATTCAGCCAAACGATGGATGACATTCAAGCAGAAGGATAGTAGAATCGTGGTGCAGGGATTGATGTCACTGGGGCAGGAGCATCTGTCGGATTGGATGCTTGATGCGCTTGCCGGAAGATTCCCTTTGGAGACATGGAAGCGCATACTGGCCGACATCTCCGCCGCCCCTATCTGGATTGTGGAGATTGTGCGAGGCATTTGCCGAAGCGGAGGAAAAATAAAGAAGGACTCGACAACTTGTCGGTGTCACGTAAATGAGTACGATTGTTGAAGTTCTTACTTCGCGTCAAGACCAGCACACCACCCCTTGATTTCCAGTAACGGCATGGCGGTCCATTCCTGATGGTTGTTGAGGCATGCCTCAACGAAGTTCAATGGTAGAGCCTACTCTTCAATGAACCCTAAGTTCTTTATGGACATAAAATCGAGCGTATATGCCCTTGTTTTTGCCGTTTTTCCTGCATTTTCCATTGATATAAGCAGAATTTCTGTTTATATGAGCCGATTCACTTTGCCTTTGGAAAAAAACTCCTCGCCAGATTGTGGAGAATCATTGGAATAGCAAGGCCGTCATTTGCATTTTTCCGTCCACACATTACATTAAAAGTAAGAAAATCTTACCAAACAATCGTAAGGAGGTAATTCAGATGCCAATGCTTACCGCCATGTCGTCCCGCGGGCAAATCGTCCTGCCCAAGAAAATCCGAACCAAACTCAACCTGAGCGAGGGGACGCAGTTCATTGTGCTCTCCGACGCGGACAACATTCTGCTCAAGCCAGTCAAGATTCCATCTCTTTCCGAGTTCTCGGGAGTGCTGCGAAAAGCCCGTGAATGGGCAAGCGCGGCTGGGATGACCGAAGAGGATGTCACGGATGCGATCAAGGCAGTCCGCGCGGCGGAGAAATAGGATGCGCATCGTCATCGACACCAATGTCGTCGCCTCCGCCGTCTTTTTCGGCGGAAGGCCTGGAGAACTGCTTGAACTGGTGCTGCACCGCCGCGTGGAGGCCGTCGCCACCGACAGAATCCTGGCCGAATACCAGGCGACCATCGACTATCTGCTGGAGCGGCATGGCGGGGAGCATCTGCGCATCTCCGCCATGCCGATCTTCGCGGCGATGGAGGTCATCCCGCAGACAGATGGCATCACGGTCTGCCGCGACCCCGATGACGACAAGTTCATATCCTGCGCGGTGGACGGCAAATGCATCTACATTGTCAGCGGCGACAAGGATCTGCTTTCGCTTGGCCGTCATGAGAACGTGGAGATTGTCACGGTCGCCCAGTTCCTTGACCGCTTCTCCACCTCAAACCCTTCGTCTTAGGCTTTAAATTCCAGTTTCATGAAACGCGATTTTAAAGGGTAAAACTTGAGGAGATGCAGAGCTGACTGAATGTTTATGACGCAAACGGCGTCATGACAGCCTTGCCGTCTGCGCATAAGACACTGCCTCATTCATCGGATTCCAATTCTACGCGAGTAAAAACATTTCTACTTGCGTAATATTTTGCTACGCAAGGTCAATTCATCACTTGGCAAGTAGCATTGCTGTTTCCTCCTATTGACGGCCTTTGAAGTCGATGTTGGACAGCATCCTGTTGATTTCCTCCTCGCTGGCGTCGTTGACGGCCAAAAAACTTGAGAGCATGTCGATACCCCCGGCGTCCGTGAAGAAGTCGGGCGGCCATCGCCAGAGCAGCAGGACCACGTCCGCGCCCTTCAGCGGCGTCCTCGGGCATTTCGACTTGCGGAACTCCGCCTCATATACGGCGAACGCCTGCGGATGCTCCACGCGTCGCCATGGAACCTTGAAGGTCTGGCAGTCGCCCGGCTCCTCCTCGACGGCCACGATGTGCCGGAACGGGCTTTCCATCAGTGAGCGCGTGACACGCCCGAGTTCGCATCTGGGATACGCAAAACGGAACGATATCTTCTTGCTCCCAGTTGGCGAATACCTCGTCCCAAGCTGAAGCATCTCCAGTTCGTCAAACACCTTGATGATGGAAATCGGTGAACACGCAAGCACTTTGGCGACTTCGCTGATGGTCGCCCCGAGCGGGAAACGCCCGAGAAGATGTCCGATGACATACATCTGCGCGAAATGCCCGAGCCGTCCGCGCATCTCCGAAGGCAGGTCGCTTTTCCTTTCTGGCGCGAGCACCGCCCCCACAAATGGCAGGTGGAGATGGCGTCCAGGGCAGACAAACGGGATTCCAAGCTTCATCATGCGCTGCGCATCGTGTGGACGGAAGTCCCTGCTGGCGTAGAACACGGGGCGCTCGAAGAATGCGGCAAGTTCGTCAAGCAGGCGCTTCAGACGGACTGGCGGAATGCGGACACCCTCCTTCGGCGTCGCAGCAATGCACTGCTGTCCCCTGACAATGGTATCGTAGAGGTTGAGGATTCCCCCCGCGACGGGCGGGATGCGGCCTTCGTCCCAAATCTCCCGCACTGCGGTGTATGCGCCATCCCCCAGCACGCGCTGCAGATAGTCGCCAGTCGAACGCCGCAGGCTCTCCTCATTGCTAGACCTGTTTTCAGCCATTGTCTTCTCCTTGTCAGTTTTTGTCATTGAAAAATAATGTAATACTTGGCAAAATATTTTCAAATTGATAAATGACATAGGCATTCTGAAACTTTTTTCAGGCGGAAAAAACTTTTTTCGTCATAAAACCTGAACATCTAGCCTTGGTTTCTTGAATACATAGGTGAAAGAGGATGATTGTGCCCTGATTCCGGCCATGTCTGGCAAGATTCCCGAATCAGCGACGTCTTCAGCCATTATCCAGACCTTCAGGGATATTTGCGCCCTTATTCTGGCGATTATTGGATTCTGAATGCAGTGGGGTGAACTTTTTCATGACATCGCCCTGTGTTTTTCGGAAAAATACCGAATTATATGATGCGGGCTGTACCGTGCCTTCTTCGACAGTGGCAAGGGCAATCATCCTGCTGAAAAATCTGAAATGGAGGATGCGAGGAAGGCTTTTTTCGTGATTTGCTCTAACGATTCGGGAAAACACCTGAGTAAAACAAATGGCGGGATGCCTCATGGCATCGATGGCAGTTTTTTCTCGCTCGTTTAGGACGCCCCCCTTTGAATTTTGGTTTACAGGAGTGGAGAGGCGGTTGTTCGCTAAAATCGCGGGGAAACGCTTTTTTCGCGTGATCCATGTGCGGTTTTTCGCGAATTCGGGAAAGAAGTACAGTGATGCCAGGGCGCCGCCATTTTTCAGGGGATACGGGACTTTTTTGTATCGGCATGTGTCATCGCCCCCTTGAATTAGCATTAACGACAGTGGGGATCCTTTCCGCAGTCCATTGCGTCCGCAGAGCGTCCTCTGGCGGTATTCGCGGAAGGAAATGCCATTGGAAGTGAGTTTTTTCACAATTTCCTTGGCCACCATGGCCCAAAATTCCGAATGCATAGGTGACAGGGGAAAGACCGTCTGACAATTGCCAGACCACGCCCCTGACACAGGAGATAGCCATAACAACCAAAGGAGGAAAGAACAATGAAGACATGACACGGGAACACACGCTGAGATTTCGTGGCTGGATGCAAGCCAGCCGGAACACGGCAGCAGAGGAAGACCGATACGCAGAATGCAGCATCGATGGCTTCCCCGAAATAGACAAGGAGGTGATTAGGATGAAGACATAAGAAACAATGACATCTGCTGACAGGAGCCGGGCAGAACGCCTGGCGCAACATTCGCGCCGCCACGGCGGCATCATCAACTGAGTTTCTATGATGACTACAGAACAAAAGACAACTCAAATCACACAACCGGGAACGGCCAGTGCCGTCCCCGAGAAAATCGCGCAGGAGTATCTGGCGGCGGGCCTCTCCGTCCTCCCCGCCAGCAGGCGGAATAAACACCCCGTCCTGAAGACCTGGACGGAATTCCAGGGGCGTCTGCCGACGGAGAAGGAGGTGGACTCGTGGTTCCGGGCAAGCGACGACGCGGTGTGCATCGTATGCGGAAAGGTGTCCGGCAACCTCGAGTGCATCGACTTCGACAGCCACGGCGAGCTGTTCCCGAAATGGGCGGAGGCCCTGCCGCAGGAGCTGTTCGACAGACTGGTCATCGAGCGGACGCCCTCCGGCGGATTCCACGTCTCATACCGATGCGCGGACGAAATCTGCGGCAACATCAAGCTGGCGGTCGGGATGCGCGACGGCAAGCGCACCACCCTCATCGAGACGCGCGGCGAAGGAGGCCTCATCCTCTGCGCGCCGAGCCGGGGGTATGCCCTGTGCCAGGGGGACTACGGGCATCTCCCGACGCTGACGGCGGACGAGCGCGAGACCCTGCTCAAGGCGGCTTGGGCGCTCAACGAGGTGGCGGAGGAAGAGGAACAGCAGCAGATACAATCGGAACACGCCCCTTCAGCCGTGCAGCCGAACGCCGCAGACGGAACACCCGTCCGCCCCGGCGACGACTTCAACGCGAGGGGCGACTTCCGCGCCTTGCTCCAGCGGCACGGCTGGAAGCCGCTCCGAACAACCGCCGACGGCAACGAGCACTGGCAGCGGCGGGGCAAGAAAGGCGACGGCACGTCGGCGACGCTGAAGGACAACTCGTTCTACGTGTTCTCCTCCAACGCCTCGCCATTCGAGCCGGAGAAGTCCTACTC
>JAFRLP010000430.1 GCA_017431185.1 Victivallales bacterium
AATCCTCCCACGGGTGGCGGGCTTGCAAGTGCCTATCAATCCAGGGAGGATTCTCTTTTTTCTCTCAATCCATCAGCTCCGCGACGGGCATCCAGCCCTGTCCAGCGGAGACATGCCAGATGCCATCCATGAACAGATAGCAGTAGTTCGCCCAGAAGCGGTTGAACGCCTCGCGCGAGAGCTGCCAGCGGTCGCTCCACTGTGTCGGCTCGTGGAGTTCCTCGCCCCTGTCGCGGCTGTACGCCTCGCAATCGGCCAGGGTGTCGCCCAGCGACGAGAGGTCTCCAAGGGCAAGAAGGCTCTCCGCAGCCTCGTGTGTGCAATAGTGTTCCGTCAGCACCTTTCCCGCGTGGGACGGGTACATGTCGTGGTGGCAGTAGATGGAGCGGCAGATGGCGTCCTGATGCCGATGGCAACATCACGGTTAAGACTGCGTTCTGGCCAGAGGACAGGCCATTCAAACGACAGGTTCCCTGGCTGTTGGTCTATGCCGACCTGATGGCGGTCGATGACAGCCGCAGCCAGGAGATCGCCAGCGAGTTCAAGGCAAAGCATATGGAGGTTTAGCGCATGACATTGAAGGAGGAAATACTCTCGGTCATCTCAAAGGCCGCAACGGAACTGGACGCCCACTTGATGCTCGTCGGAGCCTACTCAAGGGACTACTGGATCAGGGAATGCGGAGTCTGCGGGAATGCACGGAAAACCTTGGGCGTCGATTTGGCGTGCTGGGTCTCCTCGTGGGAGGAGTTCAACCAGATAATGAGCATTCTGACATCCCGCCACGGACTTCGCCAGGACGCCAGAATAAAGCACCGTCTGTGGCTGCGCGATGAAATCTATGCGGATTTGATTCCATTCGGCGGCATAGAGGATGCAAACGGCGAATTCGCCTGGCCGCCGAACTTCGACGTCACGCTGAATGTGCTTGGATACCAAGTAGCCTACGCGGAGGCTGCGATGGTTCAGATAGGTACGGCCTCCATAAGGGTAATCAGCCCCTGCTGGCTGGCAATGCTGAAATTGAAGGCCTATACGGAGAATCCCGACAGGACAAAGGACCTCATTGACGTATATTTCATCGTGGACCACTACCTTGAGTTCATTGACGAGGACAAGCGGCTCTACGGGCCAGAGGCCACGGATGCCGATGTGTTCGGCATCGAGCCTTTCGACACACGTGTCGCGGGCGCGACTCTTGTCGTCCGCGACTGCAATGCGCACGGCAGTGAAATCCTGAAAAGCATACAGGACGACCTGCGCGCCTTTGATGCAGACGACGCCCTTTCCGTCGTTTTCACTCGCGTAAACTCGATAGAGCAGGATGTGACGAGGCGATTGCTGGAGGCATTGCTCACGCCGATTCAATGATGCAAGGGTATGGGAGTGGAATCGCAATGGACAGCCGAGGGCGAAAATTCCAGGAGGAGCGTTCCTGGCACGACTGGTACAGCGCGCTTGTGCAAGCGATTCCCCCGCTGACGCCAGACGAGTACAGCGCCGCCATCGCTGCGCTCTCCGCACCAAAGGACAGCGTTGAATACAGAAACGCCAGAGAACGCCTCATCACCTCCCATCTGCGGGAGATTCTCTCGATGGCGAAGGACAGGCCGCACTACCGCCTTCCCGTCGCGGACTACGTCGGCATCGGCAACCTTGCCGTAGTGGAACAATTCGGGAAGTTTGCCCCTTCGCGAGGCGCATTCTCTGAGTTCGTTAGGCTGACCGTGATGTCCGCAGTAAGGGATGCGACCAATGGCTATGTCCACGATGGAGAGGCCTCGCTTGACGAGGTCATCGACTTCGGCGAGGA